>JASFGM010000032.1:0-11836 GCA_050123755.1 Desulfobacterales bacterium | reverse complement strand
TACCTCCCCGATATTGTGTTTTGGTAACGAATGCAAATATCGTAAAATCACTATATTGGTATAGCTACATTCGTATTGGATAAAAATCCGAATATCGAATTTCGAAATAAGAAACCATGTAAAAAAATATTAAATTCAAATGTTCAAAACAGTTTTTGAATTTTGGTCATTTGATATTCGAATTTGTTTCGGATTTCTTATTTCGAATTTCGTATTTCCAAACAGATTACCTTTCCTGTTTGGGCCGTTCGTCGATGACGCGCACGGCTTTGCCTTCGCTGCGGGCAATGCTTTTGGGATCGACCAGCTCCACACCTACGCCGATTCCCATCATGCCCTTGATATGGCCTGCAATTTTCCCTTCGATTTCATGTCTGCGATCTTTGCCGGCTTCATAAACTTCTTTTTTGCCTTCCACCTGAACGCTGAGGTGGTCCAGGTACCCCTTTTTGCTGACGATCATCCGATATTGCGGTTCGACTTCGTCAATTTCCAGCAGAAGCGCCTCAATTTGTGAGGGAAAGACGTTTACACCGCTGATAATGAGCATGTCGTCCGAGCGGCCATAGATTTTGTCCATCCGCATAAAGGTCCGACCCTCGTGCCCGGGTTCGCGCCACAAGCGCGTAATGTCTTTGGTGCGATACCGAATCATCGGCATGGCGCGGCGCTGCAAGGAGGTGAAAATCAACTCTCCCTTTTCTCCTTCCGGCAGGGGTTCCAATGTCTGCGGGTCTACGACTTCCGCCAGAAAAAAATCTTCATTGATATACAGGCCGTTTTGATCCCCGGCATCATAGGCCACCCCGGGTCCGCAAAGCTCTGTTAAACCAAAAGCTTCCATGGCTTTAATTCCCATGCGCTCTTCGATTTCCTGACGCATGGCGACCGTCCAAGGCTCGGCGCCGAACACTCCGACCCGCAACGGCAGCTTTTTAATGTCGACTTTCATTTCTTCGGCACGCTCGGCAATCGTCAGTGCATAAGACGGTGTGCTGAACAGTACATTTGATCCAAAATCCTGCATGAGGGTAATTTGCCTTTCGGTCACTCCGGAACTGGTTGGAACCACCGCGCAACCGATTTTGGTTGCTGCTTGGTGAAATCCTAATCCGCCGGTAAAAAGACCATACCCATAGGCATTTTGAACAATGTCCTCTTTGCGCACTCCGGCAGCCCAGAGGTTACGACACATACACTCAATCCATTGCTCCATGTCCTCGGCGGTATAAGGGCCGGTAATCGGTTTGCCGGTCGTACCCGAAGACGCATGCACGCGGACCACATCTTCTAAAGGCACGGCGCACAGGCCGAAGGGATAATTGTCTCTTAGATCATTTTTGACGGTAAACGGCAGTTTGGCAATGTCTTCCAGGCTTTTGAGATCGCCGGCTTCGATCCCCATTTTTTTGAATTTATCCCGGTAAAACGGAACCTTTTCTGTTATCCAGGCGACGGTTTCTTTCAGTTTCTCCAACTGAAACGCTTTAAGCTCCTCCACCGGCATGCATTCAAACTTATCGTTCCAGGGCATAATCTTCCTCCTTTTTGGGTGACTAAATGGTTATGACAACTTTAAAGCATAATTCTATATTAAAGGCCCAGGGGCTATTGAGCACCGGGTGCGACCCGTTGCCCATTCACCATAAAAATAGGGTCTGAAGCATAAGCGCCAAAAAATTATGCAGCCCTGGCGGCGGCCTCAAAACCCAGTTCGAAAGCCTCGATATTAATATCGACAAAGGCCTTTTTGGTGGATGTCCGAATGGCTTCTTTAACGTTGTCAGCCGACACCGGCATAATTCCGGTTTGAATCAACGCGCCCAGTAAAACAATATTCAAAGACATGATATTGCCGGCCTTTTTTGCCAGTGCCAGGGCATCAAAAGCGATCAGCCGGGCGGTTTTATTGCGGATCAACTCCTGAAGCGCCTGTATATCAGGATAAGTCCCTTTGCCGATGGCCACCGTAAACGGCGGCAGCGGTGCCGTATTTGTAATTACCACGGTATCGGCATTGCATTTGTTTAACGCACGCAGCGTTTCCGAAGGCTCGAAGCCCAGCAGCACATCCGCTTCAGCATCTGAAATGATGGTGCTGTCAGCATCGCCAAATACAACCGCCGATTCCACCACGCCGCCCCTCTGGGCCATCCCATGGATTTCACTCATGCGCACGGGGATGTCGGCCAGCAGAGCCGCCTCGCCCAGTACCTTGGATGCCAGCAGGTTTCCCTGTCCCCCAACTGCTACGATGATCAATCTTTTTGTTTGCATAAAGTGGCTTCCTAAAAGTGTTGTAGGTTATAATTTCTAGATCCAGTTTTCATTTTGCCTTTGCCTTTTCTTTCGACCGGACCGGCACGATCGCTTTTTCCGGACAAATTTGGGCACAAAGTGCGCAACCTGTACAAAGGTCCGCATTAATGTAAACCTTTTCGCCTTCGGTGTAGAAAGCGGGACAGGCCAGTTCATTGACACAATCGCGGTGATTTTTGCATTTTTCGCTGATATAAAAGGGCTTGCCTCTGGCTTTTTTTAGACTCTGGGCATAAAGGGCACAGGCTTCTTTGGAGATAATTACGGATACACCTTTAAAATCGATGGCTTCTTTTACGGCCTCGATGCTCTTATTCACCCGAAAAGGTCTGATCACCGCCACATGGGGGACGCCGATGGCCCGGACCACTTTTTCAATGGATACCCGGCCATAGCCCGTCAGATTAAAATCTCCCATATCCACGCCCGGATGCGGTTGATGACCGGTCATGGCTGTGGTGCTGTTGTCCAGAATAACCAGGGTAAAATTATGGTTGTTAAAAACAGCGTTGACCAGCCCGGGGATACCGGAATGAAAAAAAGTGGAATCCCCGATAAAGGAAATAACCTTTTTATCGGTGGCAGTTGAAAATCCGCATCCCGTTCCGACTGACGATCCCATGCACAAAAGAAAGTCCGCGGCTGAGAGCGGAGGCAGAAGACCAAGGGTGTAACAACCGATATCTGTGGGATAAATGGTGCCGAGGCCCTCGGCCGCTTTTTTAACCGCATAATAGGTCGCGCGATGGGAACAACCGGCGCACAGGTTGGGCGGCCGCTGGGGTACTTCCGGAACGTCGGAAAGATCTGGAATTTCAGCCGGAGTATAGGGAATTTCAAAAAACGTGGCGATGCTTTCCCGCACCTGGGCCGGGTTGAACTCATAGAGACGGGTAAGCAGATCTTTGGCTTTTCCCCGAATCGGTAACGTCAGGGCTTCTTCCTGGGCAAAGGCCTTGATTTTTTCCTCCATGTAAGGCTCACCTTCTTCAACCACCAGTACTTTTTCACATCTTTTTAAAAAGCCCTTAATCATTTTTTCAGGCATGGGGTATGAAAACCCCACCCGCAGCAGCCTGACTTGATCGGCGATATTTAATTCTTTGACGGCGTCTGAAGCGTAATTGTAGCTGACACCGTTGCAAACGATGCCCCATTTGCCATTGCCGTTGATGAAATTATATTGCGAGGCTTCCGAAAATTCCTCTGCTTTTTCGATATTTTCCAGGAGCTTAACATGTAATTTTCTGGAAACCGCCGGTACCGTGACCAGATTGAAGGGATCTTTGACAAAATCACCTTTGGTTTTGGGTGCTTTTATTTCCCCCAGGCGAATAATTCCGGAAGAGTGGTTTATGCGGGTGGTGGTGCGAAACAGAACCGGTTCCTGCAGTTTTTCGGATATTTCAAAAGCATAGCCCACCATGTCTTTGGCCTCTTCCACCGACGATGGTTCCACCATGGGCAGTCCGGAAAGTTTGGCATAAAAGCGATTGTCCTGCTCGTTCTGGCTGGAAAACATGTAGGGATCATCGGCGCTAAGGACGACCATCCCGCCTTTGACACCGACGTAGGCCAATGTCATCAATGCGTCGGCGGCGACATTTACACCCACATGTTTCATGACACACATGCTGCGCACACCGGAATTGGCAGCCGCAGCCGCCACTTCCATGGCCACCTTTTCATTGGTGCTGTATTCAAAATACAGATCACTCTCCTGGGAGGTCTGGAAAAATTGAAGAGAAATTTCTGAAGACGGTGTGCCGGGATAGGTAGTGGCAACCGCCACACCTGCTTCAATCGCTCCCCGGGCAATGGCTTCATTGCCCAGGAGCAACATTTTTTGACCTGGGTTTTGGGTAAGTAGTTTGTGCATTGAGTTCCCCTCTTAGAGATTATCAGAATGTTATCGAAGCTTCATAAGCGCATGTCTTTAACAAAGTTCCTTTGAATTTTTAGCCATTTTTTAGAAAACTGTCAATAAAACAGATAAATACTATTTTCTTGTTGAATCTTATGGTTAGCTAAATTAAAGCTACATTGTATTTTCTGTCAAGCTAAAATATTGGAAGGAAAATTTTATGATCGTGCGAAACTTGAGAGACAAAGCGGTTATGGAGACCACCTATCTGGCCCATGGGGGCGCGATTGCCCAGATGATTTTGGATCAGCGAATCTTAAAGGAAATCGGCTTTCTGGCAATTGCAACCCTGGCACCGGGAAAGTTAATCGAAGCCCACGTGGACCCCATGGAAGAAATCTATTTTGTACTGAGCGGTTCCGGTGAAATGGGCGTGGATGATGAAAGCCGTCAAGTCGGGCCGGGCGATGCCACCTGGCTGCCGGCGGGATCATCTCATCGCCTCTTGAATAACGGCAACGAGGATTTAGTGATTCTCGTCGTTGCATCTTCGAACTGGTAGAAGTTTGTCGTCCGTTGTTAGGGGTCCGTTGTGAATTCGCTATAATTATCATCAGAGGTCTCAAAGATTTTCAACGGACAACGAACAACAAACAATGGAACACACAACTGACATTGAGCGAGACGCTCAATCAAGATTTCTTGCGGGTATATATCGTTTTGTACTGTTCCGGATTAATTGCCATACATCCGGTGCAGCCGGGCTCCTCATCAGGATGAAAAGGCTCCAGATGGACTTCCAGACCAATGTCAGTATACAAGTCAGTCATTTCAGATAGTCGAGGCCCATCATAGGTTGCCTGCCTTGTCCACCCCTGACGGGCCAGTTTCTCCTGCTGTGTCAAGTCGTCACACGCCTTTATATTCGGGTTTCTTGCGGCCTACCGATGAAAGACCTTCGAGGGCATCGGCCGTGCTGAAACTATTGGTTAGGTGTCCGAGTTCAATTTCCACCGCTTCAGACATGGATTTTCCGACTTGTTGGTCGATGATTTCATTGGCCAGTTTGATTGCCAGCGGTGCCTTGTAACCGATGATTTTTGTGGTTTTGGCTGCGATTTCCTGCGGCACGCCTTCGGGCAGTTTCCCGGCCAATAACCGGGCCGTATTTTCACTGTTGCACATCTGAGCCAGCGGTTTAAACTTATCCGGCATTTCACGCAGCTGATATTTATCCGGCTTTGCTTTCGATATCAGTTCGGTTATGGTAGAATCGATCTCGGCCGGTTCGACAAGGCAGGTAACGATTCCCATTGCCTGTGCATCCGCCGCGCTGATGGGTGCGCCGGTAAAGACATAGTATTTGGCAAGCTCCGGTCCGACATGACGTGCCATGCGCAGCATACCCCCCAGGCCGGGATAGATGCCGATACCGGTTTCGGGGAAACCCATGGATCCCGCAGGCGTCGCAACGATTACCTGGCAGGCCAGAGCCAGTTCGCTGCCGCCGCCTAAAGACAGACCATCGAGCAGGGCAATGGTCAGCTTGTCTGAGTTTTCGATTTTAAGGAACACTTCGTGACCCTTGCGGGTGAATTCAACGATATCTGCAATTTGATCCGCTTTGATCTTGTCAACAAAATATTTTATATCTGCTCCGGCCACAAATGCTTTGCCGGCACCCTGAAACACAACGGCTTTGACATCGGGATTCTTTTCAGCTTCTTCAAATCGCCGGGCAAGTTGAGCGACTACTGTTTCGTTTAAGGCATTCATCGCTTCGGGACGGTTGAGTGTGACATAAGCAATCGGGCCTTTGATTTCCAGATCTACAAAATTGAAGACAAAGGGTTTGCCGGTTTCATTTTGCTTTTCAAGGATTTTGGGCATTTTGAAATCAGGGTATTTTTGGGTGATGGCTTGCACCACTTTGTAAGTTTTTTCGATGCCGATCTTGTTCATGATTTCAAAAGGGCCCATCAGCCAGCGCAGACCGATTTTTGCACCCCGATCCGTGTCCTCAATGGAAGCAACACCTTCGTCCACAAGGGCGGCCGCAACGCCGAGGCAGGCACCGTAAAAGCGATCCTTGGCCTCCGCGAGCTTGGATTCATCGACATCGCCTTTTAGATCCCAGTCTTCATTTTTATCCATCTGGGCTTTTAGGATATCTGGGGTGGCATAAAACGGACCCAGTTCATTTCCCAGGGTGGTGGAGGCATGTACGGCGATGGGGATTCCGGTGACATTCATGAGTTCAAAAGCGCCCATGCCGATTTTAAATGCTTGCTTGGCGGCTTCTTCAAGGGTGGCAATATTGGCGACGCCTTCTTCCAGCATGCGGGCGGCTTCATTTAGAAAGGGCACGAAAAAACGGTTGACGGCAAAACCGGGCGCGTCTTTGACGACGATGGCGGTTTTGCCATGCAGCCTGGCGGCCAGCAGCGATTTTTCTAAGGTTTCTTTGCTTGTCTTTTCGTGGGGGATGACCTCCAGAAGACGGTTTTTGGCCGGGTGGTAGAAATAATGCAGCCCCACAAAACGATCCGGGCGGGAGGTCTTTTCGGCAAATTCGTGCACGTAAAAACTGGAGGTGTTGGTAGCCAGAATTGTTTTTTGCGAGCAGATCTGATCCAATTTATCAAACAGATCGAATTTGACCTGTTTGTCTTCGAAGACCGCTTCGATAACCAGATCGGCATCTGCCACCATTTCAAAATCGCAGGTTCCAATGATATTTGACAGGATATCGTGAACATTTTCGGCGCTGAGAATCTTACGCTCAACCGCTTCTTTGAGCATTTGCCGGATGCTATTGAGGCCGCGCTCTACAAATTCCTCATCGATATCAACCAGAACGACGTGGAGTCCTTCCTGGGCCATCTTCTGGGCAATTCCGCTGCCCATATTTCCAGCGCCAATGACCGCAATTTTTTTAATCTGTGACATAAAAGCCCCCGTTTCGTTTTATTGGTTGGATTCGTTCAATTTGTTCTATTGGTTTAGACATTGACTAATGAAACCAATTAAACCAACGAAACCAATCAAACAAATTGGTTTATTTGTTCTTCCACACCGGTTTGCGCTTTTCTTCGAAGCTTTTAATTCCCTCCAGAACATCCTCGGTTTTCATCAAGGTATTCAGAAAAAGATCACTGACACTTTGAATGGCCTGGGGCAATTCCATGCCCAGGTGTTTTTTAACCGCCTGTTTGTTCAATCGAATCATTAGCGGGCTGTTGTATTGAATTTCTTTCACCAGTTTGTCGGTCGCTTCGGCTAGCTGATCATCTTCGACGACACAGCAAACCATTCCCATTTGTTGGGCTTCTTCAGCACTATAGCGCTTGCCGGTGGTGCAGATTTCGATTGCCTTGGCAGGGCCCACCAGGGAGGGGAGCCGCACGGCCGCATAGGGCGGCAAAAAGGCGAGCTTGATTTCCGGCTGGCCGAATTGCGCGTTTCTGGCAGCTACAATGATGTCACAGGCGATGGCAAACTCCATGCCCCCGCCAAGACAGGCGCCATGCACAGACGCAATCGTGGGCACTTCAAGCTGATCGATAAGGTCAAAAACCTGATTAAACGTTTCGATCATTTTAGGGGCCGTCTCCGGTTTATGGTCGGACACTTCAACGCCCGCACAAAAGTTGGCGCCTTCACCATTCAGCACCATGCATTTAAGTTCATCATCGGCGACAAGCCCCTTAAGCTCGGCGATGAGCTCATTCATCATTTCGATATCGAAAACATTATGTTTCGGCCGATCAAGTGTAATGCGGGCCGCGCCGTCAGCCTTGGCAACTTTTAAATACTTATATTCGCTCATGGTTATCATCCTTTGTTTCGTATTTGCTATTTGGTGTTTGGAATTTAGTGTTTGGTTTAGGGCGTGTCAAGCTGGGTGTTCAGTGTTTCGCTGCTGCGTTATATAATCCACCAAGCACAAAACACGAAACACCAAACACATATCATGCTTTAACAAAGACATAATTGAGTTGCCCGTTGGGCAGTGTATTGACAACGGTTTGAAGCTCCATGCCTGCCTTGATTTCATCTTCCGTCAGGTCACCGGCGATTCTGCCAAAGACCTTGTAATCACCGTAGTCCACCAGGGCGATGCAGTAGGGGACATCATCCTGGAATCCGATGGGCGCGTATTCCAGCTTACTGTAAGTAACCAGCTTGCCCTTACCGCTGACCTCGAACCATTCCATGTTACTGGTAAGGCACTGATGACAATCCGCTCTGGGCGGGAAGAAAGCCATTCCGCAATCCTTGCAGCGGGTTCCCATGACTTTATTGTCTTCCAGGTAGTCGACAAAATCATTGGTTTTCGTAATAGAGGTAAAGCTTACCGTTCCGAATTTTTTGAATCGATCATCTACTTCTTTTACCTTGCTCATAATTTATCTCCGTTTCGACATTCATTATTCCTTGTTCGGTGTTCTGCGGTTCATAAAAAATTTTGAGTCTAACGCCCCAATATGGTCACATTTCCATAGAGACCCACACCGCCGATGTTATGGACCAGTCCGATCTCCGGGTTTTTAACCTGGATATCTCCGGCTTCTTCTCTGAGCTGCAAGACGATCGTGCGGATTTGAGACCCGCCGGTGGCGCCAATCGGGTGCCCTTTTGATAAAAGACCGCCGTCCACATTCACCGGAATGCTGCCTTCCTGATAGGTTTCTTTGTTTCGGATGAGTTCCTTGCCTTCTCCCGGTTCGGCAAAGCCTAGATTTTCATAGGCCATCATTTCAGCAATGGTAAAACAATCATGTACTTCGGCTACATCGATGTCTTCAGGGCCCACACCGGCCATTTCATAGGCTTGCCGGGCCGCTTGTTGCGCAACGGTTAATCCCGTAAACAAATCTCGGCCGGACAAATTGACACTGGTGGTTGCTGCACCCAACCCTAAAATCCAGACCGGCTTCTTAGAAATGGATTTGGCTTTTTCTTCGCTGGCAACAATGACGCAAGAGCTGCCATCCGCATTCGCACAGCAATCTCCGACCCGCAGCGGGCTGGCCACCGGACCGGCCATGCGATTTTCGGCATCTGTAAACATTTCAAACTCCACCGGCTTGCGATAGACGGCCTTTTCATTTAGCTGGCCGTAAGTTGCGGCTTTAACCCGGATGAGCGCAAGATCGTCTAAGGTGGTGCCGTATTTTTCCATGTGAGCTTTGGCATACATGGCATAGTAAGCTGGCATCATGGTGCCGAAGGGACTTTCCCACTGAATATCGGCGCCGCGCCCCATGCGCTCCTGGGATTCGGAAGAGCTGATTTCCGACATTTTCTGAAATCCGATCACCGCCACAGTCTCGTGCAGACCCGATTTCACCAGCGAATAGGCGAGCTTCAATCCGGTGCTGCTGGATGAGCACAGGGTTTCGACATAAAAAGTCGGCTGGGGATTCAGTCCCAGATATTCTGCAAAAACACCGGCCGGTGAACGCTGTTTGTCATATTCGGGGGCTGAGCAGACCACAGAGGCATCGATGTCTTTGGTGGTCAGCTGGGCGTCCTGCATCGCATCTTTAAATCCTTCAAAAACCAACTCCCGGATGGAACCCGGGTAACTTCTGACAAATGGACTCTGTCCGACTCCAATAATGGCTACTTTAGGCATAACAGTCTCCTCTTAATGGCGAATAGGCACTTACTGCAAGTTATTTTTATCCGTTATCTTTTGAATAGATTTTTTGCTGTTTAACCGGAGACAAATCCGAAGCACGAATTTCGCCTGATTTAATAAAATTGGCCGAAAAAAATCCGAATATCAAATGAACCAATGTTCAAAACTGCGAAATGATATAGTGGCGGCACGATAAGGTTAAAAATGAAATGTTTAGAATCTTAAATTTTTTGTCATTCGATATTGTTTCGAATTAATGGTTAACGAAACAAGGCCTCTGCCTGAATTAAATTGATATAAAAAAAATATAACAATTGTAAAAGTTAAATGTATTGACCGCCGTCTACCTTGATAACTTCTCCGGTAATATGTTTGGCTTTGTCGGATGCCAGAAATGCCACCAGAAAAGCAAGGTCTTCCGGTTGTCCAACGCGTTTGATGGCACTTTCACCCATGGCCAGATCGACAATTTTATCTCTGGCGTCCGATTCTTTAAGCATGGCGGTTTCTATCAGACCGGGGGCCACTGCATTTACCGTTACGTCGAAGGCGCCAAGTTCCTTTGCAAGCGCCTTGGTATATCCAACGATACCGGCTTTGGATGCCGAGTAGTTGGACTGACCGAATTTGCCCCGCAAACCGTTAATGGAGGTCACATTTATGATCCTACCGTGTTTTTGCTCCTTAAAAAACGGCGCCACATGACGCGTAAAGTTAAAATAACCCTTTAAGTTGACTTCCAATACCCGATCCCATTGCTCTTCGGTCATTTTCCAGGAAACGCCGTCCCAGTTCATTCCGGCGTTGTTGACCAGAATATCCAGGCGGCCGAATTCCGCTATAGCAGATTTAACGACTTCTTCAGCTTCAGCAAAAGAAGAGATATCACATTGCACCGCAAGTGCCTTGCGGCCCATAGCCAGGATTTCTTCTGCATATTTCTTGGCCTCGGCCTCATGTTTGCGATAGGTCAGACAGATGTTCGCCCCTTCGCGGGCCAGTTCGAGGGAGGCGGCCGCGCCGATTCCTTGCGAGCCTCCGGTTACCAGTGCATTTTTGCCTTCGAGTAGCATAAAATCCTCCTGAATCCTCTTTTAAAAAGTTGAAACGGTCATTTTAGAGTATTGAAACTATTGGTTTATCTGCTGGTTCGAAAAAAATGTCGAAGCTACATTAAAGCCGAGTTCCCATTAAGTCAATAAAAATTCTTGACATAAATATAGTTACATTGTAGCTAAAACGTAATTTCAAATTTTTCAGCTAAAAGCAAGCAAAATTTTTTAAAATAAGGCGAATTCGCCAATTGATAAATATAATTAACAAAGGAGGATATTATGGCAGGTGTACCAAACAAAATACAAACCTGGCAGATGGTCCAACCCACTTCCCGCGATCGGGAAACCAAAGAGGTGACGCCAGGCAAAATCGAAAAGACCGAACTGCCGTGTCCGGAACTAAAACCCGGTGAGGCACTGGTTGAGGTCGCGGGCTGCGGTGTTTGCCATACCGATCTGGGTTATTTTTATGACGGCGTGCCCACGGTTTCAAAGCCTCCGTTGACGTTGGGACATGAAATTTCAGGCATGGTGGTTGCAGGCGATGAGGAATGGGTCGGTAAAGAAGTTGTGATTCCAGCTGTTATGCCGTGTCGCAAATGTATCCTTTGCAAAACGGGTCGCGGCAACCGCTGCCTAAATCAGAAAATGCCGGGAAACAGCCTCGGGCCTTACGGGGGGTTTTCAAGCCATATCCCGGTGCCCAGTATTGATCTGTGCGAGGTAAAGAATAGGGGAGACATTCCGCTGGCGCATCTGGCGGTTGTGGCTGATGCGGCCACCACACCCTATCAGGCCGCCAAAAGAGCTGATTTGCAGCCGGGAGATAACGTGGTCATTGTCGGTATTACCGGCGGGGTAGGGCAATATATGGGTCAGACTGCCAAAGCTTTGGGCGCAAATACGGTTGTGGGCATTGCACGCAACCAGGCCAAACTCGATCGGGCTCTT
>JASFGM010000031.1:0-11860 GCA_050123755.1 Desulfobacterales bacterium | reverse complement strand
CACCCGAGTTTCCAAGGGGAGCCGGCTCGCCCTGGGCACAGGTGCGAGTTTACTTGCTGGACTGATCAATCCCGTTTTCTTGATCTTTGCCTTAAGTGACACCGGCACCGGTCAGGCCAACCCCTGTGATGCGGCAGTCGAAAAGGCCCGGGAAGTTGCTGGAGTTGCCTCGCAATAATGAGGTCGAACCGTTTATCAAAAAGCCGGGATATGCTGTTGCCTCCTGCAAGCAATTTACTAGACACAGTCTAATTTTAGGTTTCGGGTGTCAGGTGTCAGCAGTTAAATTTAGGAATTGCGAATTCAGGAATTTAGGAATTGATGGTATTATGACATTCTAATTCCTAAATTCCTCAATTCCTGAATTCCTTAATCATCGAATCCTGACACCTGAACACTGAAACCTGAAACCATAATTATTGTGCTGCTTGTCTTTTCAATTGATCGACAATGATCGGCACAGCCGGCGGGATGCGCCGGCTGTCTTGGGTGATGTTTCGAATCATCGACAGGTGGGTGCCGTCGACGGTTCGGTGGGGAACCCCTTCTAAGCGAGTGGATTCAACGGTCACCAGGCCGTCCCCCAGTCCATGGGTCAGCGCAATCATATTTTTACCAAACTCATCGACCCATTTTTGCGTATCATCCGACCCGTTTTTACGGAGGTTGCCAACCCAGCGGTCAATGTCCTTTTCGCTCCAGGGGCTGGTAATACCGGCAATAATCAGCATATCCACATCCTGCGGATGCGGTCGGGCGTTTAGCTTCGTTAAAAAACGGCTTCCCGGCAGCAAGTCGATTTTGGCCTCGCCGGCGCCGTCAAGAATCCCCCCCAGCCAGTTCGCTTGGCCTTTTGTCAAGCGGGCCAACTGATCGCGCATTTCGGTAAACACCCGCAATCGCGCCAGCTGCGATCCATGGTTGGGTGTTCCCACCATAATGAGCGCGACGACTTCAGGCACCTGCCTGTTTGTTGCAGATGCGCTATATTCGATTTCAGGGCGGGTGAGCATTTCCCGGGAAACCAGACCGCCCATGCTGTGCGCCACAATGGAAAGGCGATCGATGCCGCGCTGTTTGAGTCCCTGCAACGCCTCGAAAAACAGCCGGGCCGACTCCACAACCGGCTGGTCATTGGGGTATTGCATCAGCCATACATTAAAATCGGCTTTAACCAGCTCCGGCGCCAGATTCTGCCACACTTGGCCGGGATCATCGAGACCATGAACCAGAACGACGGATTTTCGTTCCAGATCAACCTGGGAGGGTGCCTCCGGATCCCCTTCAAAAAAAAATAGTCCGAATGTTTTCGAAAATTCAGCCGCCTGTTCCGGAAATTTTTCTTTTACGGTTTCCCGAAGTTGACGGCGCAATTCTTTTTCTTCTTCCCGATAAATGTTGGTAAACAACTCCCACAATCCCACCCCAACAATGGCCAGACAGACAATCCACAACCAGCGTCGCTGTTTGCTTATTTTAAAAAAAAACATCTATCAGGATCCTATCTTTTTTTTTAGCACTTGTAAGGGTAGAAATGATGATAGCAATACCCCTGCGGATCTCCCCATTTCATCTCCGTATCAATAAGACACTGCCCGATCATCTGTTTGGCCACTTCTTCATAATCCGGCCGTTGCTCCTCTTCATTCTTACAGTCTATACAAATTGTCCGATGATCATAGATAGATAAAATTCTTTGGTCATCCGCTCCCATTTTTTTATCACATCGGGTGCATTGCGTTGCGCATGTCAGTTGTTCCGCCCACTCATCCGCCATTTTGGTATCCTCCTTTAATTGGTGCGCATAAAAAGTAAATAGGATTTTAAATAAATCAACCTCGCTATTTTTTGATGTCATTGACCAGATCTTTTATGATGGCAATGACATTACGTCCCCTTTCACGTGCAATGCGGTGGGCTTCCTGCACAATTTTGGCGGCCTGCTGCTTGAGTTCGGCATCATCCGGAACCGGCTGATCCGATTTTTGGTACTGCCAGGTTAAAAACCGAATGGCCAGTCGCTCCTCCTGTTGTCTGAAAAAGCCCATCTCCTCTACTCCCGATTAGGCATATATTAAATGGCTCAGGTTCTGGGTTTATAGGTTCAGGGATTCCAAAGCTTGTTGGATTAGTTTTATTGGTCTCATTGGTTGAATTGGTTGGGCAAAAGCGAACCAATTGAACGAATTAAACCAATCAAACCAATTAAACAATTATGATTTGTCTTAAATCTAATATGAGAATGTTGAACCGCTGAACCTTTGAACCCTGCCTGTGGGCTCGCAGCGCAAAGCGCAAAGCCCCAAACCCTTGAACCTATGAAGGCGGATTGCAAATCTTAAAGATCAGCCTTTCCAAAATGAGTTTTGGATTTTGAGCGCTGATTTTGAGCTGGGCATCGGTCTCATTTGAATAGGCGACAGCTGCCACGAGCTCCGGTTCCAAGAAGCGCTCTGATTTTTTCAAAAGCTGGTAAACCGGATAGGCATTTTTTGGATTTTGGGCAAGCAGCAAATCAGTTTTAATCTTTCTTTTTTTCTTACCTTTACCCGGATCACCACCTTCGGCAGGGGACGTTGAATCTTCCCGATTTTGCAGTATCTCCAGCAATGACTGGTCATAGGCCACAATAGAAGGCATTATGCTCTGCTGGAAAAGATTGTAAGAAACACCGGCATGCCAGTTTTTTGCATGAGGGCTATGCGCAAAATCCTTGGCCAAAAGCAATTTTCTGATCTGATTGACAATCGCAGCCAAAACCTGCAACGGGTGAAATTCGGAGGCAAGAATGGAACCTAAAAAAAAGAGCGCCTTTTCCGTATTGCGGTCCGCAATTGCATTCGTCAATTCATATATCGGATCCTTTTTGGTGCGCTTCAGAACCGACTCGACATCCGCCACCGTGATTGTAGTGCGTTTGCCGACATAATTTATTAATTTTTCAAGGCTGCCGCAAAATGTACGCAGATCAAAACCGGTCATTTCCACCAGGGCCATATAAGTCCCTCTGTCCATTTCTTTATGGCTCGGTCTGAGGATTTCGGTCATTTTTTCGAGCAGCACGTCTTCCTGAGCCATCTTATCCGCCCGGCGATCGCCGCTGGGAACCGCGCAGTCGATCACCACGCCCCGGCTTTTTATCGCTTTATACAGGCTGCGGCGTTTATCAACCATATCCGTAGTAATAAGCAAATGATTATTCTTGGGAAATCCTTTCTCGATCGCTTTTTGAAGCGCTAAAGATTCGTCTGCAGGTTCAGGTATGGCCAGCTCGTTTTGCTTACAATAACCGATGATCTCGTCCAACCATTCATCACCTTCCCTCAAGCCGGCATCGAACTTTAAAGTTTTATCTCTGTTCGATTTTTCCACATCCTCAAAAGATAGATTCAAGTTGCCCATCAGGCTTAAGAAGTATTTTGCGGATTTCTTTATGTTTTCGTCATCGAATGCTTTTTTGGAATTCTCCAACAGGCGGCTTTTATCCTGCTTGGTATAAAAAATTCTCGATTCCCGCATCGCAACCACCTTGGGGCCGGACAAAAGCGAAAAGGTGTTTACCCTCTCGATCACATCATAGATGTTTTCAACCGTCCCGTCCACGGGATCGTAATTTGCAGTGCGGTTAGCCGCCGGAAGCAACGTCTCTAAAAGGTCATCATAGGCGCTTTTTACCAGCAACTCCTCTCCAAAAATAAGATAGACGGGCGCAAACGGTTTTGCGGGATCAGCGCTTAAATCTTTTAAATACTTTTTGAGCAATTTATGATTTATTTCGGGCATTATTCCGGCATCTTTTTGAACAATAGATGAAACACAAATATACCGATTCCAACTGAGATCGCACTGTCGGCAACATTAAATGCAGGCCAATGCAGGTTCCCAATATAAAAGTCAAAGAAATCGATCACGACTCCAAAGCGCAACCGGTCGATCAGGTTTCCAACGGCACCCCCAAAAATCAGCGCAAATGCAGCCGCCAGCCAGGGATAATTCGGCGGTGTTTTTTTATAAAAATAAAAAATTAAACCCACGGCCAAAGACGAAATAAAAAGAAAAATAAAGCTTCGCAAGCCTGGACTCAGATTCGCCATAAGACCGAAGGCGCCGCCCGGATTGTGAATATGGGTGATATTGAAGAATCCCCCCATGACTGGAATGGTCTGATGAAAAGCAACGTAACCGATGATAAGCGCTTTGGTGAACTGATCCAGCAAAACGATAATTCCGGCAAAAACCACCAGCTTGATGTATTTATTTTTGAGCATTTCCTTCAATTGTGTAGGTGTCAGATTTCGGGTGTCAGGCCTCTGATCATCAGCTGCGAATCCTGACACCTGAACACTGACACCTGACACCTCTTATTCCCGACACCTGACACCTGAAACCTTTTTGCTAATGCCCCGACCAGCTTCCGGTGTCCATCTGCCTGATTATGTGATCAATGAGATCCTATGAAATTTCGGCCAGCGCCTTCTGACAACGATCGCAAATGGATGGGTGTTCGCTATCCGTGCCCACTGTGGTTTCATGGACCCAGCAGCGTTCACATTTTTCACCGGGAGCGCTTCCAATTCGGATGAAGAGACCTTCTACATCTTCACTCTCATAGCCGCCATCGATTTTTTCATCTTTCAGCAAAGAAACCTTTGAAACGATGAAAATGGATCTTAAATCGCCGGCATATGGTTGAAGCTCATTATAATCATCCGCTTTAACGGAGATGGTAACCGCTGCATCAAGCGGATGGCCAATCTGTTTGGCGGCCCGGGCTTCTTCCAGCGCCTTGGTGACCTCTGCCCGTATGTCTAAAATTTTTCCCCATTGTCGGGCCAGGTCCTCATTTTTCCATTTGCTGTTTACCTCGGGCAGCGCAGCCAGATGAACACTCGGCGCTTTGCCACCGCTGTCCGGCATATACTCCCAGATTTCCTCGGCAGTAAAAGGAAGAAGCGGTGCCATTAAGCGCGCAAGCGAATCCAGTAAAATATGCATAACGGTCTGAGCGCTTTTCCGGGCTCCGGATTTGGGCGGGGAGGTGTATAGCCTGTCTTTGAGGATATCCAGATAAAAAGCAGAAAGATCAAGCGTGCAATAATTATAAAGGCCATGATAAATAATATGATACTCGTAGGTATCATATGCAGCGAGCGTCTTTTGCACCAGGCGCTGCAGGCGATGAAGTGCAAACCGGTCGATTTCGGGCATGTCCCCGTAAGCAACTGCATCGGTGGCCGGGTCAAAGTCAAACAAATTGCCAAGCATAAACCGGCTGGTATTTCGGATTCGCCGGTAAGCATCGCTTAATTGTTTTAAAATATTTTCTGAAATACGAATATCTTCTCTGTAATCCGTTGCCGACACCCACAGCCGCAGTATCTCAGCGCCATATTTATCGATCACCTCACTGGGTGCCACAACATTGCCCAGCGATTTGGACATTTTCCTTCCATCGGCATCCACAACAAAACCGTGCGTCAGCACCGCTTTGTAAGGTGCCTGTTTGCGTGTGCCAACCGCTGTCAGGAGTGCACTGTGGAACCATCCCCGATGCTGGTCACTGCCCTCCAGATATAGATCCGCCGGCCAGCGTAAGTTTTCTCTGGGCTCCAGCACTGCGGCGTGGCTCACTCCTGAGTCAAACCAGACGTCAAGTATGTCATTCTCTTTGACAAAGTTTTTGCTGCCGCAAGATGAACACCTTACGCTATCCGGCAGAAAATAAGAAATATCCTTTTCGAACCAGATATCTGCTCCGTGCTGTTCGAATTGAGCGTAGACCTTCTCCATAATCTTTTGATCCAGCAAAATTGCTTCACAGTCCTCACAATAGAATACGGTGATCGGAACCCCCCAGGCCCGCTGTCTGGAAACACACCAGTCCGGGCGGCTTTCAATCATGCCGTAAATTCGATCCCGGCCCCAGTGAGGGATCCAGCTTACCTTGTCGATCGACTCCAGTGAATTCCGGCGCAGTCCGGTCTTGTCCATGGAAATGAACCATTGAGGTGTTGCCCGAAATATAACCGGCTGCTTGCATCGCCAGCAATGCGGATAGCTGTGCTCGATGGTGCCCTCGGCCACCAACGCACTGATTTCATTAAGCCTATTGTTGATATTTGCATTCGCATCGAAAACAAATTGTCCTCTGAAAAATTCGACCTCATCGGTAAAACACCCATTATCATCGACGGGAGAATACACCTCTAGTCCATATTCAAGACCCACTTCATAGTCCTCGCGGCCGTGACCGGGTGCCGTGTGAACACAGCCGGTGCCGGCTTCCAGCGTGACATGATCGCCCAGGATGATAATGGAATCCCGATCCACCATCGGATGGCGGCTGCGTTTATGCTCAAGGGATTTCGGATCGATCTCGGCGACAACCGCGTAATCCGAAATGCCGAAGGTTTGCATGCCATATTCCATCAATTCACGCGCCAATATGAAGACCTCATTATTGCCCACATCGACGGCCACATATTCAAATTCGGGATGCAGGGCAATGGCCAGATTTGCCGGAAGCGTCCAGGGTGTGGTGGTCCAGATCACGACATATACCGCTTTACCCTTCAATTCCGGATAGTCGCTGCCGAGATCATCTTTCATAAGAAATTTTACGAAAATCGACGGCGCCGATTCGTCCTGATATTCAATCTCCGCCTCGGCAAGGGCTGTTTGACACCGATAACACCAATAGATGGGTTTCTTACTGCGAAACAAGCTTCCGTCCTGTGCAAATTTTCCGCATTCCCGGGCGATAATGGCTTCATACATATAATTCATGGTTAGATAGGGATCTTCCCATTCCCCCATAACACCCAGTCTTTTAAATTCATCGCGTTGAATATCGATAAATTTTTCAGCATACGCCCTGCAAAGCCGTCGGACTTCCGCCAAGGTAAGTTCTTTCTTTTTCTCTCCGATCTCTTTATCCACATTATGTTCGATTGGAAGGCCATGACAATCCCATCCGGGCACATAAACAGCATCATAACCTGCCATTTGCTTTGATCGAACAATGATGTCCTTTAAGATTTTGTTCAACGCTGTTCCGATATGTATATTGCCGTTGGCATAAGGGGGGCCGTCATGCAAGATAAATTGTTCCCGGCCTTTTGAAGAACTTCTGACTTGATCGTGCAAACGCGTTTCTTCCCATCTTTTAAGCTGTTCCGGTTCACGTTTCGACAGATTTGCTTTCATCGGGAACTTGGTCATCGGAAGGTTGAGGGTCTTTTTGTAATCCATTCATTCCTCCAAAATAGGATTTATGCCGTTATAAAGTAAAGAACAGATAATTAATCAGAATCAACCCGAGTGTCAAGGAAATACAATCAGAGAGGATAAGATAAGAAGGTTAAAAGGTCGTATTTGAAAATGGGTTCTTGCGGAATCAGGTTTAATAAAGGCTGGGAAGCTGGAAAACTGAGTCAACGACCACCCGCAAAGCGGGTGGTTTGGATTTTACCGCCAATGGTGGTAAAAGACAGGGGCGCGAAATGCCCCAATCGTTGGAAACAACGCGGTGGAACCGTGGATTCTCGTGCAAAGCACCCGGTTTGGAAAACCCAATTATTTGCGAGCCTTTTTGCCTCATAGCCTCCAAGCTTCCCAGCCTATGAGCTATCAGCTGCTATTTCCATCAAATAC
Source organism: Desulfobacterales bacterium (assembly GCA_050123755.1). GTDB lineage: Bacteria > Desulfobacterota > Desulfobacteria > Desulfobacterales > JAHEIW01 > JAHEIW01. Next base: position 4,207 of record JASFGM010000031.1, on the reverse strand, counting down.
TGCCCGTAGTCGTTTTGGGATAAATCGGCCGCCAGGTTTTGAAGCTGATCTCTGGTTATGTATCCCTGGCGAAAAGCAATCTCTTCTACACACGCAATTTTAAGCCCCTGCCGTTCCTGAATCGCCTGAACATAACTGGCCGCCTGTTGCAGGGCTTCATGGGTGCCGGTATCCAGCCAGGCATAACCGCGCCCCAATAGTTCGACCCGGAGATCTCCCCGACGCAAGTAGTTTAAGTTTACATCGGTAATCTCGAGTTCACCGCGCTGCGAGGGTTTGAGGCCTTTGGCAATTTCGATGACAGAATTGTCGTAAAAATATAAGCCCGGCACGGCATAGTTGGATTTCGGTTTTTGGGGCTTTTCTTCTATTCCGATAACCTGGCCGCTGGGATCAAAATCCACCACCCCATAACGTTCAGGGTCTTTTACCATGTAGCCGAGGATTAAACCGCCTTTATCAAGCTGGACGGCCCTTGCAAGGATTTTGGTAAGATTCGGTCCGTAAAAGATATTATCGCCCAGAATGAGACACACCGTATCGCTCCCGATAAATTTTTCTCCAATGATAAAGGCCTGGGCCAGACCTTCCGGACGGGGTTGTTCCTTATACGATAAGGCCAATCCCAATTGAGCGCCATCCTTAAGAATCCGCTTGAATGCGGGCAGGTCTTCGGGGGTGGAAATGATAAGAATTTCACGGATCCCGGCCAGCATTAATACCGACAACGGATAATAAATCATGGGCTTATCGTAGACCGGCAAAAGCTGCTTGCTGACACCCCTGGTTATCGGGAAGAGCCTGGATCCGGAACCCCCTGCTAGAATAATTCCCTTCATAAAGTTTAATTCCTATTCGTTTAATAAAACCCCGTCAAAAGACATGATTTTATTGTGACATCTTAACGACAGAGCCGACAGCAAGATACGTATAATTCTTGGCCACCAGTTCATCGTAATCCGGAATCATGCGGCGTCCGTCCATGATCAAATAAGGCGGTTTTACGGTGTCTTCAATGGTTCGTGAAAATCCGCGGAATTCTTCACAGTCAGAAGAAATAAAAAGGGCCTCAGTTCCCTCGATGGCTTCCCTGGCGGAATCAAAGTATTTTATTTTTTCAAACAATATGTTTTTTGAGGGGTTAAATTCCTGTTGGGCAGACTCATTTGCCAGGGGATCATAGGCGTTGATCTGGGAGACGCCTTTGCCCAGCAAGGCCTCAACGACTTTAATTGAGGATGCATCGCGCATGTCATTTGTGTGCTTTTTAAATGCCAGTCCCAAAACGGCAACCGTTTTGTTGTTAAATTTGAAATCGGCTTCATTGATTGCCCGGTCAACCAGGTATACTTTCTGGTATTCATTGACCTCAAAAGAAGCTTCCAGCATCTTGGTGCTTACATTCAGCCGTCGCAATTGATAAATTAAGGACGCAATGTCTTTGCCAAAGCAGCTTCCACCGGCCCCGTTGCTGACAAAAGAGCCCCAGGTGCTGATTCTGTCATCCGCCGTTACGCCCATCCTGAGATCGTCAATATTCACGTTGGATATTTTTTCGCCAAGTTTGGCCCCGACTCCGTTCCAGAAAGAAATATACGTTAACAGCATGGTGTTGGCCACGTATTTGATGGCTTCTGCAGTCTCAGGCGTGGTCTCAATATATTTAATGCGAACATGGTTCACAAATTGGGAATACACGCGCCGAAGTATCTTAAAATCAGCTTCATGATCACAGCCAACCACCACCCGATCCGGCCGGCGAGCCTGATCGACAGCCGTGCCTTCCGCCAAAAACTCAGGATTAGACGCCACCCCAAAGTTTTCCACCCCCGCCTTTTTCATAATGCCTTCCAGCCGGCGGACGGTCTTGATGGGCACGGTACTTTTACTGATGATAACGACACGGCGTTTATCTTTTCTTTTGGCAAGTATCTGCGCTAATTCTTCGGTCGCTGCATCAAAATAGGTAAGATTCGTAGAGCCGTCCAAATTTGATGGAGTGGGCAGGCATAAAAATATGGCATCGGTGCCTTCGATAATTGAATTTAAATCGGTGGAAAAAAACAGAGATTTTCCATGAGTTTCACGAATAATATTGGACAATCCAGGTTCCATGACAAATTTTTCAATTTCATCTGCCTGACCGGTCGCAAATGCCTCAATTTTGTCTCGAGCAACATCATAGGCGTAAACTTCATGGCCGTATTCCGAACATACGGCCGCCTGAACAAGTCCGACATATCCGGTTCCCGCAACAATAATTTTCATAAGTTTCCTCTTATCTGGTTGATTTAGACTCGCATTTTATTGAGATTTATCTGTTATTCAATAACGTGATCTGGATACGAGGCGGGGCGCATTCAGCGTTAATTTGCCGAGTCACCGACCACCCGCAGAGCGGGTGGCTTGGATTTTTCCGCCATAGGCGGGAAAATCCAAAGGCACGGCAGTGCCTTAATCGGTGCGGGTGGAACCGTGGATTCTCGTGCAAAGCACCCGGTTTAAAAACACCCAATTAGATTCGAATTCTGCGCTTAATAAACACCAAGGTCTCGTAAAATATCATTAATGCCGAGTTTTTGGAGTTTTAATCTTAAAAATTCAGAAATCGTCGGCTGGACAGGTCGTACGCTGAGATACATTTTTGCCTCTCTGGGAGTTTGATGGCCCTTTTTAATGTTGCACGGTTTACACGCCGCAACACAGTTCTCGAAACTGGAAGTACCACCTCTTGACTTTGGAATAATATGGTCAATAGTGAGTCGCCGTCTCGCTGTTCCGCAATAAGCACACTTAAACCCATCTCTGATAAAAACATTCTTTTTACAGAAGGCCACCCCGGTGCGATAAAGGGTTCGGATTAACTTAATCAACCGCATTACTGCCGGTACTTTGAATACGGCACCGCTGGAGCTTCTTACTATTTTGGCAGAATCTTTTAATACCTCGACTTTACCTTTGGCCTGCAAGCAGACAGCGCGTTTCCAATGGACCACATTTAAAAACGTATAATCGGCGTTTAGCAAAATGCAATGGGTCATCCGGTGCTCCTTGTTACTCCCCTTTGGTACTGCTTCTTATCTTTTACCCCCGATCGGCCACAGATAGGATCTGTGGATACTTCGCTCCTCATATTAAAAAATTTTAATATAGCCACACCTAAAAATCAATCCAATATTGCGGGAAATCGAATTTTGCATTTATTCCGGTTTGTTGGGGGCAAATTGAAAATTTGAAATGACCACGTGAGGGTCGGTTGCTGGATGGTGGCGGGGGGATAATGGTTTCTTTGGAGGTGGCTATTTTTTAACAATACTCAAAAATTTTACACCACAGCCCACTTGATTAGACCATACGACTCTGCCTTTAATCTCAGCCTTCTGCTCCCTTTTTAAGGGAATAAACAAAGTAAGAATCTTCCCGGCATTGGGTGTATCATTGGTTTTAATAAAAACTCCGGAGGGACTGATATTCTTGGTTAAACCCTCGAAGAGTCGTTTCTGAGTAGCGAAACGTATGGATATAGAATAGGATTGCCTTGGGTGTTTCCTTAGATCTTTCCTTCCTTTAAAATCATTACGTTGCGAAATCTCTTCATCACTAGCAAAAATGAATCTAACACCATAACCATATTTAAAAAAAGCAGTTTCTAATTCCCGGCGCCAAATTATTTTTGCTCGGTAACATTCATAAGACCTGGAGGCGGGCAAGGTATAAGGCGAATTTTCTATCCCTATGAAAATTTCTGCGCCTTGATGCAGGAGTTCGTTAGTCTCAAAGCACAAGCCGGTTCTGCAATAGTTAACCATCCTGGCGCCAAGCGTAATGCCAGACACCAAATCTTCGACCTTAACAGGTGATTTATAGTTAATGCGGGCATCATCTCTTTGTTCAGGATATTCGACCATTTAATAGGCGTAAAAAGAGCAGTAAGAATTTATAATTTGGATTTGTTATCAGGCAAAATCTGTGTTGTCAATAATTTTTTTTAATTTCAATAGGTTATGTAATTATTTGCCACCTGTCGGAAAAAAAATACCACTTCACCCAAACGAATTTAAAGTGGTAATTATTTTCCTATCAAGTAACAATATATTACATGGTTGCGCATACGCCTAGCGGGCCGCTAAACTGATAGAAAAGAAATCGTAACTTTTCAGAAGTGGTTTCAAAACCTCAGATCAGGTTTCCCGCTTTAACGCGGGAT
>JASFGM010000030.1:0-11885 GCA_050123755.1 Desulfobacterales bacterium | reverse complement strand
AGAAAGATAATAATTTTGGATTACGAATCGGTAACGTATTCGATGCTGCTCAGCGTAGCCGCGCTTATGATCGCGCTTTCCATGGGTTATTTCCTATTGAAACGAGCGACCATGCCTTCATGTTCCAAAGAAGTTGCTGAAGATTCCGAACAGGCCCCGTAAGCAAACTAAAACTCATGCTATATTCAAATGGGGTGCGCGCTATCGAAAGGAATTTCCTGTTGGTGATCTCCTTATGAAACGACCCACAGGACACAGCCGGAAATCTTATTGATAACATGGTGTGACACACTGCCTGTGAAAAACGATTTATTTATTCCGCGTCTACCAATCACCACGGTTCCAAAGTTACCCTTCTCGGCGGTTTCGATGATGACTCTACCGGGACGATTTCGGTTTTCCAGCGTTAGAATTTCAATCTGATTTTCCGAAATACCGGCATCTTTAAATTTTTTCAGGGCGACTTTGTAAAACTGGTCGATCTGTTTTTTGTCGCAACTGCTCACCAGGTCCTCCAGCTCCGCAGAGGGCTCTTGATCGAGATTTTCTTCGCAAAGCTCTTTGGCCTTGCTCATGACGTGTAAAAGCGTGATCCCTACATGTGTATTGCCCATCAACATGAAGCTGACATGGTCGACGGCTCGAAGTGAACTTTCGGAACCATCAACGGCGACCATTATTTTGTCGGAAGCAACCTCTCCGTCTACAACCCAAACCGGTATGAATTCGGAGTGCTCCAACAAATTAGCGGATACGCTCCCCATAAACACTCTCTGAAGACGCGACATTCTCCTGCTACCGACGACAATCGCGTCATAACGGCCCATATGACCGAAATCGATAATATCTTTGGCCAAACCCAATGTTCTCAGCTGGGTCACCGTTTCGATCCGATCTTCCTCTATTCCCATGCGCGCCATATCATTTTTGTATTGCTCGAGTATTTCGCGGGCAGATGCTTCATTTTTCTTAATCACTTTATCCAGTTCAGCCTTTGCTTTCAGGCTTTTTTTGGCTTCATCTAGAAGATAATGCGATACCACCGGCTGAACATGAAACAGAACATAATGCAGATCTTTTACGGTCGAGGATATGGCAACAGCGTATTTGACAGCATATTTCGAATGAATTGAATCATCAACAGCCAGCATAATTTTTTTATCCATCAGTTTCTTCTCCTTGGTTAACAGACGCTTACGCCAAAACGTCAGTTAGTTATTGATTTAACCTGAGGAAACACCTTTTCGGCAAAAAGATTGACATCTAAATATAGAAAGCATGATGGGTTGTCAACTGCCATTTTGGGGGAGATTGCCAACATATTTGGCATTATTGACAATTAATTCTGAGGAAGTATATTTAGCCAAGTTTGCTTTTCTTCCATGCTTTTCCGTGCGCTAACAGACTGTGATTTCTGGATTAAATCTCCCGTTCTCAGTCGAGCTAATAATATCGATGGCTCGCCCGGATAATTTTTCGTTTAGATGATGGCAAATGCTGAATACAGATCTAACTTTCCCCAAATATTTGTCAAACCGGGTTTTAACAACCATAAAACCGTTCACAGATACAGGAGAGGAGAACGCAAACCATGTTCCCAGAGCTAACCCGTCATACACGCGTGCTGGAGATTGTCGGCGATACGATCCGGGTAAGGGCGGAAGGCGCCGCTTTTGGTGATCTGGCCATCGTCGAAAATGTCGATGGTGAAATCTCCCAGGCCAAAGTGGTCGAACTCGATCGTGATATCGTCAGCCTGCAGGTATTCGCAGGTAGCAAGGGCCTATCCACCGAAGCCGGTGTGCGCTTTCTGGGTCATCCCGAGAATGTAACCTATTCCGACAACATTTTGGGACGGATTTTTAAGGGGTCCGGGGAACCTTTTGATGACGGTCCCGATCTATCCTCGGATCCGAAAATCGAGGTCGCAGGCCCCACCGTAAATCCGATGATGCGGGTGATGCCCGATAAAATGATTCAAACCGAAGTTCCCATGATTGATTTGTTTAACTGCCTGGTTGAAAGCCAGAAGATCCCGATCTTCTCGGTGGCCGGCGAACCCTATAATGAGTTACTGGCGCGCATCGGTTTTCAGGCCGATGCAGACATCGTGGTTTTTGGCGGACTCGGGCTGATTTTTGATGATTACCATTTCTTCAAGACCGTTTTCGAGGAGCATGGCGTTTTTCACCGGACGGTCATGTATATCAACTTGGCCGCTGACCCGATTGTTGAACGCCTGTCGATTCCGGATATGGCCCTGGCTGTGGCTGAAAAGTACGCTGTAGAGAAAGACAAGCGGGTACTGGTGCTACTGACAGATATGACCGCCTACGCGGACGCCATGAAAGAGATCGGCATTTCTCTGGAGCGCATTCCGGCCGCACGCGGCTATTTGGGCGATCTCTACACCCAGCTGGCCATGCGTTATGAGAAGGCCTGCGATTTCAAAGGTGCCGGCTCGGTAACCATCCTGACGGTGACAACGATGCCCGGCAACGATGTTACCCATCCGGTACCGGATAACACCGGCTACATCACCGAAGGACAGTTCTACTTGCATGATGGATATATCGATCCCTTCGGTTCCCTATCGCGATTGAAGCAGCATGTGATTGGTAAGGCCACCCGTGAAGATCACAGCCAGATCATGAACACAATGATACGCTTTTATTCCAATGCGCTGGAAGCCGAAAAAAAGCAGGCCATGGCCTTCGAGCTGTCTCCCTTTGATGAAAAATTACTCAAATTCGGGCGTCTTTTTCGGAAACGTTTTATGGATATCCGGGTTTCCATGCCGGTTATTGAGGCGCTGGATCAATGCTGGGCAACACTGGCCGATTGTTTTGAAGCCCAGGAACTGCTTATGAGACAGGACTTAATCGATAAGTATTTTCCCAAGGAAAAAGCGAGCTCCGATTCAAACTTCAGGGAGTAAAGATGATTAGAAAGAGGCTCCTTTAGTTAAGGGGTAATCGCAATGACAAAACTGGCATTGAGCAAAAGTGGGCTTCAGAAACAGCGTGAAGATATGCGCTTATATGAGCGGGTGCTGCCATCGCTGGACCTGAAACGCATGCAAATCAGCGGCGAATTAAAGCGTGCCCGGCAGCAGCTGGCCGAAGCAGAGGCCGAGGTGGAAAAGCTAAATGATCGGGTCGCGGAACAGTTGCCGATGCTTGCCAATCGGGAAATCGATGTTGCCGGCTTGGTTCAAGTGGAATCTTTCCGGATCGAGGAAGAGAATTTGGTGGGCGTCAAACTGCCGAAGCTGGGAGAGATCAAATGCCAGGTTGCCGAATATTCGTTTTTAGCAAAACCCCATTGGGTGGATATGCTGGTGGAGCAGATTAAGCAAATGGTTGAGCAGAAAACCAGGGTTCAGGTGGCGGTTGAACGGGTGCGCTTACTGGAGCGGGCCAAGCGCAAAATCACCCAGCGGGTGAATCTCTTCGATAAAATTTTGATCCCCACGGCAAAGAAAAATATCCAGAAAATTCAGATATATTTAGCCGATGCCGAACGCGCCGCCGTTGTAAGATCCAAAATAACGAAACGAATGCGAAAAAGGCTAGCAGCAGATAAAAGCTAATCCGCCGCGGCGGATTGGTTATTCGTTATTGGAGTCTGATGATCTATTTATTTTACAAATCCATTGTTGATGAAACCTAAAATCGATTTTGTTCCTTATTACGATTAACCAATAACAAATAATGCACAACTTTTATTAAGACACAGCACCATGAGCATCGTATCGCTGGTAAAAGTGACCTTTTACGGCCACACAGATGACCGACAGCAGATCTTATCTGACCTGCAAAAATTCGGCTGTCTGCACCTGATTCCACTGGTCCCCGAGCAGGAAACCCTGCACACGGCAGGCGGGCCTTCCTCGCGCTCGCGGGAAGCCCTGCGGTTTCTCACAAGCTGTCCGAATCGGCGTCGGCAGGTACGGGATCCGAATAAATTTTTCGCCCGCGCGACCGAACAGAAAGCGCTGGCCCTAATGGAAAAAATTCAAGACCTGGAGGCTGAAAGGGATTTCTTGATCGGCCGAATTGAAAATCTAAGACCCTGGGGAGACTTTTCTTTTCCACCACGCGAGGCGCTCAACAATCTGAGGCTGTGGTTTTATATCGTCCCGCATAAGGACATGAAAGACGTTGAAAGCACGGATCTCATCTGGGAGGTGATATTCCGCGACAATCGATTTTGCTATGTTGCTGTAATTTCAGAAAGCCTGCCGGAAGGCATGCCGGCCGAACGCGTTCGCACCGGCAACAAATCCCTTTCACAATTGGAAAATCGGCTGGAAGAGGTTGAACTTGAGCTTGAGGATCTGCAGGCAGAGCGGGCCGGCCTGACCCGCTGGTGCACCCTATTTGCCCGCAATATTGATCGGCTGGAGGATCAAGCCGCCTTAAAAGAGGCAGCGGAGCAAACCTATGCCGTAGATCCCGTATTCGCGCTGCAGGCCTGGGCGCCGGAAAATACAATTGCGCGCTTGCAGCAATATGCCAGCGACCGGGGATTGGTCTTTGAAACGGCAGACCCGCAACCGGCGGAAACGCCGCCCACCTTGATGCAAAATCATCCTGGGTTGGCCGGCGGGCAGGATCTGGTCTCGTTTTACACCACGCCCCGCTACTGGCTGTGGGATCCGTCAACGATCGTGTTTTTTTCTTTTGCCCTCTTTTTTGCGATGATTTTCGCGGATGCCGGCTATGCAGCCAGTCTGGGTCTGATCGTAACCGCATTTTGGAAAAAAATGGGACAATCTGATTCCGGCCGACGCTTTCGCATCCTGCTGGCGACGATGGTTGGTGCGGGCATGATCTACGGTGTGATTGTGGGGAGCTATTTTGGGGTTTCCCCTGCTGAAGATAGCCTGCCGGCCAAACTGAAAATAATCGACATGATGAATTTTGACCTCATGATGCAGATTTCGATTCTCGCGGGTGTTTTTCATCTTGTTGTCGCCAACGCTGTGACCGCCTGGCACTTTCGGCACACGATTCGGGCAGTGGTGCCCACTGCCTGGGTTTTTATTTTCCTGGGTGCGGTCGCCATCTGGCAGGCCGCCTCTCATGGGGAGCCATTGACCTTTTTAAAACCGGTCGGCATTGCTACCCTGGCACTGGGATTGATCGGTGTTGTGCTGTTTAACAGTCCCGAGGGACCGCTCTGGAAACGCCTGCTAAAAGGGTTTGGCGGGCTTACCGGTCTTTCCAACGCCTTCGGGGATGCGCTGAGCTATTTGCGCCTTTTTGCTCTCGGTCTGGCCAGTGCGTCCCTGGCCGGCACGTTTAACACAATGGCCGGGCAGGTTAAAGAAGCGCTTCCGGGTATTGGAATCTTATTTGCGCTTCTGATTGCACTGCTCGGACACACCCTCAATTTTGTACTGTCTTTAAGCAGTGGATTTATACATGGACTGCGTCTTAATTTTATTGAATTTTTTAGATGGAGCATTTCCGAAGAAGGGCAGCCGTTCAATGCCTTTGCAAGAAAGGAGAAGGAATAGTGGAAAACATGATCTTAGCATTAGGCTGGTTGGGAGTCTTTGCCCCGCTGGCTCTGGGAGCCGTCGGCAGTATCATTGGCTGCTCGCGGGCCGGACAGGCGGCAATCGGTGCCATGCTCGAGACCGAAAGTGGTTATGGCCGGTTTATCGGCGTGTCAGCGATGCCATCTTCTCAGGTTATTTATGGAATTGTCGTGACATTGACGTTTGGCGGCGCCATCAAGCCGGAGTCGGCTGCGGGCATCTTCGGCATCGGTGTGTTAACCGGATTGGCCTTGATGGCCAGCGCTATTTACCAGGGATATGCTTGCGCATCATCTATCAGTGTTTCCAAAAGCAAACCCGAGGTATTCGGTGTTTCCCTTGCGCCGGCAGCAGTGGTGGAAGGCTTTGCCGTTTTTGCCTTTGTGTTTGCGCTGGTACTGATGGGCACCGTCACCGGAGGAGGTGGTTAAATCATGGCAGAGACAACAAAAGATGCATCGGGCGTCCAGGAACTCATCAGCCGGCTGCGGGATGAAGGCGTTAAAGCCGGCCGGGAAAAGTCCGAACAGATTCTGCGTGAGGCTCACGAGCAGGCTTCCCGGATTGTTGCTGATGCCGAAACTCAAGCCGAAGAAATATTATGTAAAGCCCGCAGCGAAATCGAAAGGGAGAAAGCGGCAGCGCTTGAATCGGTGCGCATCGCAATTCGGGATACAGAGCTAAAAATGGAGGCGGAGGTAAAAGCCGATTTTGCTGCGCACGTGAGACGGCTGGTGTCCGTTGAGATGAGTGAAAAGAAATTTCTACGGCAGATGATTCTGGCGATCGCCGGCATGGCTGCCGGCGAAAAAGTTTGCGGAGATAAGCCTGTCGAGATTCTGCTTCCCAAAGACCTGTTTGAAACCGATGAAAAGCGCACCAAGCTGACTGAAAAGGGCCAGGACCGCCTGCGCCACATCGTGCTGGGCATATCGGGCGATATGCTGCGGGAAGGCATTGATTTAAAACCCTCCGAGGATATCAGCGGCGGTTTTCGGATACGCCTCGTCGGCGAGGATCTGGAGATCGATTTATCCGATCGAGCCATTTCCGATTTACTGCTGCATAATTTGCTCCCCCGGTATCGCGCCATTGTCCGCGGGGTGGAGTGATGTCGATTGCGGATTTCGGATTGCGGATTGTGGATTTGGGATTTGGGATTACACTTGAGGGAACAGTGGTTTTATGGAGTATAGAATAATGGAGTGGCCCTTGTTATGAGCAATCAGCCATATTATACGCTCCTGGCAAGCTTGCCGCCGTTGCCGCGTTTTGATCAGACCGAGCGGCTGCCGATTACGCGGGAACGGCTGATACAGCGTCTGCGTATGCTCTCAGCGCAAGATGCGGAATTGTTTGAACATGCGGCCGAATTTCTGGCCTGGCGGCGGCAAACCGCAACCCGTACGGATCAGGAAATGATTGCCAATTTCAAAAAGATGGAAGAACACATCGCACTCCCAGCGCTTCAATCCATCTTTGATTTTCCCATTGACCAGCGCACGATTATGGCCGCCCTGCGGCGTCGTTTTCGCGGTTTTTCGGCTCCGGTTGCCGGAGAGCCATGGGGGGTCGGACGCTACGTCAGGCACATCGAACGCCACTGGGATCATCCGCATTTTAAGCTCAGTGCAGTTTATCCCTGGATTCCCCAGGCACGCACCCATCTTGAAGCCGGAGAAACCCTGGCGCTTGAGCGCCTGCTGCGGGACACGCTCTGGGACCATCTCAATCGATCGGTTCCACCCTATGAGTTCGGATTCAGCGCGGTCCTGATATACATTATGAAATGGGACATCCTCGAACGCTGGCTGTTCTATAACATCGAAGAAGCCAAAGTGCGCTTTGATGAGTTAGTAACGGAGGTAGCCGATGGGCAACCAAAAATCTTCGACGGTTCAACCAAAAACAGTAGCGGCAACTGAAAAGGTCCATGCCCGGGTGTTGACTGTACGCGAAAGTTTGGTGAAGATCGATACGGGCGGGAAGGCCATCAAAAAAAATGAGGTGGGCTTCATCTGTGTCGGCAATGAACGCCTTATGGCAGAGGTGCTGCGCGTACACGGCAATACAGCTGATATGCAAGTGTTTGAAGACACCCGTGGTGTTCGTGTTGGTGATCCGATTGAAATGAGCGACCAGATGCTGTCGGTCTTTCTGGGTCCCGGACTGCTGGGGCAGGTATTTGACGGGTTGCAAAATCCTCTGGCGCTCTTGGCCCGCGATCACGGGTTTTTCCTACCGCGCGGGGTCGATGTGTTCCCTCTGGACACCAAAAAGAAGTGGGACTTTACACCGACCGCTTCAGCCGGAGACAGACTTGTGGCCGGACAACCCATCGGGACGGTCCAGGAAGGATTGTTTCAGCACAAAATAATGATACCTTTTAATGAACCCGAAGCGGTTGAGGTAATCTGGATTCAACAGGGAAACTTTACGGTGAATACGCCTATCGCTCGGATTCAAACCGCAGATGGCGCCGAGCGTGAACTGACCATGGTGCAGTCTTGGCCGGTACGCCGCCCGATCCCGGAGGCCATGATACGTCGACGCCATGCGGAACGGCTGTATCCCACCGAACCCATGACCACGACGACCCGCATCATCGACACGTTTTTCCCCATCGCACGGGGTGGAATGGCCTGTATCCCCGGACCATTCGGCGCCGGTAAAACCGTGCTGCAAAGCCTGATTTCACGCTATTCGACGGTGGACATTGTGATTGTGACCGCTTGCGGTGAGCGTGCCGGCGAAGTCGTTGAGACCATCAAGGAGTTTCCGGAAACCAAGGATCCCCGTACCGGCGGTTCATTAATGGACCGCACCATCATCATCTGCAACACGTCCTCCATGCCGGTGGCTGCGCGGGAGTCTTCCATCTATACCGGGATTACATTGGGCGAATACTACCGTCAGATGGGCTACCACGTGCTGATGATTGCAGACTCCACTTCCCGCTGGGCCCAGGCCATGCGCGAGACCTCCGGGCGGATGGAAGAAATCCCGGGCGAAGAAGCCTTCCCAGCCTATTTGGATTCCTCGATTAAAAATATTTACGAGCGGGCCGGTTTGATTAAATGCCCGGACCAATCAATCGGCAGTCTCACGATGATTGGAACCGTCTCACCTGCCGGCGGTAACTTCGAGGAACCGGTTACCCAGGCAACCCTGGCCACGGTCAAGACTTTTCTAGGCCTTTCATATGATCGGGCTTACAAGCGTTTTTATCCGGCCATTGATCCCCTGATATCCTGGTCCCGCTATCTGGACCAGTTGAAGGACTGGTTTGCCGAAAATCTAGGCGCCGAATGGATTAGCGACGTCAAAGCCATGCAAGAATTATTGCGCCAGGGTGATACCATCTACCAGATGATGCAGGTTACCGGCGAAGAGGGAATCAGTATCGAAGATTATATTATATGGCAAAAGGCCACCTTGCTCGATATGGTCTTTTTGCAGCAGGATGCCTTCGACGATGTGGATGCATCCATGCCCCTTGAGCGACAACATGAAAGCTTTCAGCTGATCAAGGACCTCATCCAGCGCAGCTATCAGTTTAAAGACAAAGACGAAGCGCATCATATATTTACCCAAATTACCCGTCTATATAAAAATTTAAATTACAGCCCGGCTGAATCGCAACAATATCAGCGCTACAAGAAAGAAATTGAAGACCTCGCGGCAAAATATTCCCTCGGTGAACAGTGTGGATCGGACAGTTCCGCCTGACTTGGGAATTAAACGCGAAGCGGCTCATTAAAGAAGAGGTATCATGATGAAGATTGGAATTGTTGGTTGTGGTTTCGTCGGCAGCTCAGGGGCCTTTGCCATTGCGCTCGAAGGCAAAGCCAACGAATTGATACGTGTCGACCTAAATGCAGATCTAGCCGCCGCCCATGCTGAAGATATTCTGCATGCCACACCTTTTAGCCAACCCATAAAGATTGCAGCCGGTGATTACCCTGCAATTAGAGATGCCGATGTCGTTGTTCTCGCCTGAGGGGTTGGACAAAAGCCGGGAAAAACCCGACTGCAAATGATAGAACACAACGTTCAGGTTTTCAAAAAGTGGTGCCCCGGGTTCTTGAATACGCGGCGGAGACCCTCTTGCTGATTGTCTCCAACCCGGTCGATATTATGACCCAGGTGGTTACGAAAATATCTAATTTGCCCTCCCAACGTGTCATCGGTTCCGGAACCATTCTTGATACTGCTCGATTTCGCACTCTTCTGGCAGAACATCTCGACATCGCACCGCATTCGGTGCACGCTTATGTTTTAGGAGAACATGGTGATTCGGAAATTTTGGCCTGGTCATCCAGCAAAGTCGGAGGGGTGCCGGTTGAAGAATTCGCAACCCAAATTGGCCGGCCAATAACGAATGAAACCAGAGCAAAAATCGCCGACGGCGTCCGCCGAGCCGCCTATCGAATTATCGAAGGCAAAGGTGCCACCTGTTATGGCATCGGCGCTGAAAGCGCACCTCAGATTAAAACCTGGCCTGTTTACCTGTCGCTCTGCCCGGGATGATAACGATCTTTCAGCTGATCGATCCAGGTTTTTTTCCATAATCTGATGCCACTGTAGTAAGCCGCACGCCCGATCAGATGGGCGGCAACAGGGGCGGTCAGCAATAAGAAGGTAATTGCCGCCAGAACTCTCAGTGTTATTCCTGACTCCGCGTAGAAAAAAGCTTCGGCGATCAGAATGAGTCCGGCTCCCATTGTACCGGCCTTTGTGGCTGCGTGCATCCGGATCACCGTATCCGGCAAACGGAGCATCCCCAGAGCAGCGACAAAAGAAAAAAGGCTGCCTAAAACCAGCAGCAGAGCAGTGAGGATTTCATTTATCATTCGACGTCCTATCTGCCAAATTAGCGTTTTCAGATCTTCTGATTGCCGAGCGCATCAAAAAACGCGCAAGGGCCACGGTACCCAGAAAAGCAATTAGCGCATAACCAATGGCCACATCCAAAAAGGACGTTTCGCCGGAAAAAATCGAATAGGCCGCCAAAAAAGCGACGATCAGCACCGATACCAGATCGAGCGCAACGATCCTGTCCGCCGCATCGGGCCCCCTGATGAGCCGCGCCAATGCCAGAAAAATGCTCACCAGCAAGACCACCAGCGCAAACCGGCCAGCAAAGACAACGAGCAAACCATCGGCAACCATCAGCGCATCACCTCCAAAACACGTCGTTCCAGCCCCTGTTTAATTTGCTTTCGAGTTTGATCGATGTCGTCGAGAAACATGACGTGAATATATAATACCCGTCGGTCCTCGGATAGATCCAGACTCAAGGTTCCGGGGGTTAAAGATATGAGATTGGCCACCAGCATGATTTCCGCATCGGTGCGGGCATCCAGCGGGATACCGATGATGCCGGGGTGGCTGATATGCTGCGGGGTGATCACATCCCACAAAACCCTCAAATTTGAGACCAGCAATTCCTTGCCGAAAAAACCGATCAACCCCAAAACCCTCGGCAGGCGCTCGAAATAGCGCGTTTTACCGTAGAGCGGCTTCGTCAACCACAAAGCGAGATAACCCACGATAAATCCCGATACAAAGCCGCTTAAGTCGAGTTCTCCTAAAACGGCGTTAAAACCGAGAGCCAAAAAAAGATTCAACAAAAATAAATTCATTCTCATTTTCCCAGAACGGCATGGACATAATATTCGGGATGGCTGAGTTCTTCGGCTGCCTGAAAGGCAAATCGAAAAACAACTTCTGCTCCAAGACCAATGATAATGGTCAACAACGCCAAGGCGGCGATGGGAGCGAACATCCAGGCCGAAATGTTACGGGCAGTCGCTGGTTGTGCATCCTGATGTGTCTGGGGGGCGGGTTTCCAGAATACTTCCGCCCAGATTTTGGTCATCGAATAAACCGTCATCAAACCGACAACAGCAGCTACAAAAGCGAGCCAATATGCGTGGATATCGAGGCTGGCGCGTATCAGAATCATTTTGGCCCAGAAACCAGACAATGGTGGAAAACCGGCCAGGGAAAAGGCCGGGATGAAAAACAGAAAAGCAATCCATCCATTGCTGCGATAAATGCCGCCGAGATGCGCCAGCTCAAAGGTCCCCTTTAATCGCTCTACAACGCCGCTGACCAAAAACAGATTGGCCTTCACGATGATATGGTGAACCAGGTAAAATACGGTGCCGGCTAAAGCGAGGCGCGTCTGGAGGGCAAGTCCCAGTACCATATATCCCACCTGGCTGATAATATGAAACGAAAGAATGCGACGAAATTCGTTTTGGGCGGCAGCTCCCAATACACCGGTGATCATGGTCAGCGCCGCCATGATCGGTAATACCATGTAAAAATA
>JASFGM010000029.1:0-12258 GCA_050123755.1 Desulfobacterales bacterium | reverse complement strand
ATGAGGGTGTGGGGTACTGAGAGCAGTTCAATTTTTCCGTCGCGAATTAAATAAATCAGACTATCCCCCACATTTGCGACAATAAACGTTTTTTTTGTAAAATATACGGCTGAGACCGTGGAACCCATTCCCTTGTAAGCCTCATTGCTTAAAGCGGTTTGATGGACGATACGGTTGGATAGGTGTATGCCGGCCAGCAATTGGCGGGCTTCTATTGAAAGGCTTGGGTCGAACTTCCTTAGATCTTCCACCTGTCCATCGGATTGGTTTTGTTTTAGGTAGTCCCGGATGGTTTCAACAACCAACTTGCTTGCGACTTCGCCGGCCCTGTGTCCGCCCATGCCGTCTGCGACAACATAAAGTCCCATACCGTCATCAATGAAGAGGGAATCTTCATTTTGCTCTCTTCTTCTACCGATGTCGGAAATACCCGCCGATTCGATTGTAAGCATCATTCAGAATAATCGTATTTCGATTTAGATTTTTGCTGCCGTGCTGATTTTAGACGCCTAAAGGACAAGCCGTTGATCGTATAATCTCAATGTTAGTAACTGGCTATTATCATTATTTATATTATAAAAATCGCCTTTGGTCAAGCATTTGGAAGTTTCTGTTTAATTATCAAGGGATTGCCGAATCGCTGCAAAAACCCTAAATATTCAAAAAAAATAGATCAGCCCGTAAAACAGGCCTTTGACATGTCCATTTTTGATGTGCATAATAGCGGAAACGTTTTGCAGATCATTGCATCAATACAATCGAATAAGCAGTGCGGTTTGAAAAAATCGGGGAAATAGACGTATGCAAAACATTGCTCTTTTGAAAAATACGATCCAGGAATATGCGTGGGGCTCTCCGAAAGCAATCCCGGGCCTTTTAGGGCAAAGCAATCCTGGAAATAAACCTCAGGCGGAACTTTGGATGGGCGCGCATCCCAAAGCACCTTCGCAGGTTCAATATCAAGGCCAATGGGTATCTCTACTTGATTTGATACGCAAACATCCCTTAGATGTGCTTGGAAAGAACGCTGCTAAGAATTTCAATAATAAGCTGCCGTATCTGTTCAAGGTACTGGCCGCCGCCAAACCGCTTTCCATTCAGGCACATCCCAACTTGCATCAGGCCCGGGAGGGCTTTCAGAGAGAAAACGCTCAAAAAATTCCGATGGATGCCCCTCAGCGTAATTACAGAGACGCTCACCACAAACCGGAATGCATCTGTGCATTAACTCAGTTTTGGGCACTATGCCGTTTCAGGCGAATTTCAGGAATTCTATCCTATCTGGAAAAAGTGTGTGTTCACGGTTTGGATGCTGAAATTAAGAATTTGAAACAGCAGGCCACTTCGGATGGTTTAAAAAGATTTTACACGGCCTTGATGACCATGGATACCGATCGACAAGAGCGGATTGTTTCCCAAGCCCTGGAGCAGGCCCGGCGTTTTGAAGCTGAGGATCCGGTTTTTAATTGGATGCTTAAAATTGCCGCCGATTACCCCAATGATATAGGCGTGCTTGCGCCCATCCTTTTGAATCTAATTTGTTTAGAACCGGGTCAGGCCCTTTTTATAGATGCCGGGGAACTTCACGCGTACCTGGACGGTTTGGGCATTGAGTTGATGGCGAATTCAGACAATGTTCTGCGGGGGGGCCTGACTCCCAAACATGTGGATGTACCGGAACTGCTGCGGGTTTTGAAATTTGAAGACCGGGATGTCACCCTTTTAAAACCACAGGAATTGATTGCGAACGAGTTCGTTTATCCCAGTCCTGTTGAAGAATTTGAACTGTCGGTAATTACCTTGAACTCAGGAGCACAATATCAGAGTCCGGCGCAGCGCAGTGTTGAGATTTTAATATGCACCCGTGGAATCGCTACGCTTACGGATTATGGCAGCCAAACCGAAACCCGCTTGCAGCAGGGGGTTTCGGCACTTATTCCCGCGGCTGTTGAGCGTTATGCCATCAGGGGAGAGGGGACTTGCTATAAGGCAGCAGTGCCCACCCAAACTGGGTTTACCCAGTTTGGGTAGTACTTTTTCATTAAGAAAAACTAGTACTGTCTTTTTCGTATTAATACTTTCGGCCCTTGTTTAGCTATGGAGTATTAAAAAAAATACGACACCTGCCGTATTGTAAGCGCTTTTTTTTTTAGATATTATACTCTCAAACTCGAGCGGTTCGAGAGTTTCAGACTCGCTTGCGGGTACATTCTCGGTTGTGTTTAGATAAACCATATGGGGGAGGTTGCTATAATGCGCTTTAAACGATTTATCGCAATATTCGCTGCCCTGCTGATCATGTTCGCATTCATTGCCCCCGCATCCGGACAGGATACGGAAAGGGTAAATATCAATAAAGCTTCGGCAGCGGAATTGGCCAAACTGCAAGAAGTCGGGCCAAAATTCGCCGTGCGTATCATTGAGCATCGCCAGAAATACGGCCCTTTCAAACTGACTGAAGAACTCATGGAGGTCCGGGGAATTGGGCCGCATACTTATGACAAGATCAGGGATCAAATAATCGCTCAATAAAAGCTGTACTCCATCATGTAAGAGTTCCGAAAATCAGCCACCCGGGTCAGCGGGTGGCTGATTTGTTTCAAGCATGCGTCAATCGACATGATACGAACAGCCACTTAACGGAGGTATAAAATGTGTAAATTACAATCCCAAATTTCATTCACAATCGTTGTTGTTTTGGTTTTTGCTTGCTTTACAGCCGCATGGGCCGAAGATTCACCAAAGGTAAACATCAACACCGCCTCAGCGGATGAATTGACGCAGCTGAAAGGTGTCGGTGAGAAGAAGGCCGCCGTAATAATTGAGTTTCGTGAAGCCAACGGTCCTTTTAAACTTCCTGAAGACTTCCTTAAGGTTCCTGGAATTGGACCCCAAACTTTCGAAACAAACAAAAAGCGTATCGTCGTTGAATAATGAGGTGTTTTCAAACCGGGTGTTTTGCAAGCGGCTTGAAAAAAACGGCTGAGCTTAGAAAAAAATAAGACCGCTTTCAGAGTTTTATAAATCTGCATTTAAATCTGGCATACTTTTCGCAAAACATTAATAAATATTTGCTTAAATTTAAGATATTTCTTGACAAGCCCTATCTTTTTAAGATAGCAATTGCGAGCAAAAATATTTAAGTCCTTAACGCTTCGGAGGAGCAGGTGATCTATGGCACTCACAAAAGCAATGATCGTTGATGGCATTCATGAGCAACTTGGATACCCTAAAAACAAATCCGCCGAAATGCTTGAAACCTTGCTGGAATTGATTAAAAGCAACCTCGAGAAAGGCGAGGATGTTTTGATTAGCGGATTTGGAAAATTTTGTGTCAAGGATAAAAATGAACGTCGCGGACGAAACCCTGCCACCGGAAACGATATGATATTGGATAGACGCAGGGTGGTGACGTTCAGGTGCTCCCACCTGCTAAGGGACAAGATTAACGGTCAATTTTAGGGCATTTCGGATTTCTTCGCATTCCAATCGGTTAATTAAATTGCTGAATTGGGACCAAAGGGATTGGTGCAGGTCGATGTATCTTATGGCCGCTTCAATTCATACGCCGAGAAATTGGCAATTCCAGCATCTCTTCACTTAGAATGAGATGCTTTTTTAATGGACAAAGGCGATGCCGGGTATTTTGATACGGTGGCTGACCACCACAGCCGCAATTGTGGCCACTGCTTATTTATTGGATGGAATCCGGGTAAGCGGTTTTTTACCTGCCGTTTTTGCAGCCGCCATTCTCGGAATCCTCAACGCCTTTTTCAGACCGATTGCACTCCTGCTAACGCTTCCAATTAACATTTTAAGCCTCGGCTTATTCACTTTTATCATCAATGCGCTTATGTTAAAAATGGCTTCAGGCATCATTCCGGGATTTGATGTCTATGGATTCTGGACTGCCATATTCGGCTCCTTGCTAATCAGTTTGATCAGCTGGCTTTTGAACTCTTTTATCAGCGAAAAGGGGACGCTGACTTCAATCAATATAAAACAGGGACCGGATGCGCGCATAAGAGAGCAGGATGATACCATTGATCTGGAGCATAAAGGGAATAATCGGTGGGAATAAGGCAGTTATCTTAATCCGCCTCCGGCGGACCAACGCCCAAGGGCTTTGTTGCAAACCGATTCAAAATAACAAACAAATAGAAAAACCCTGCAGCTGGAGCCAGCTGCAGGGTTTTTGGCGTTTTTGTCAGTAATGAATACTTGCGCTATTCTTTAAATATGGCTTTGGGTCGTTCTGTGTTGCCGGTGGCATTGGGAAAATCTTCGGCGACGTAAGCTTTCTTGCCGGTTTCAAGCAGATGATTGGCCTCTTCCATATAGTTGGCAAAACGCAGCTTGCACTCGTAGAAGCCGTGCCACCAGGCGTAGTCAGGAGCCATCATCATAGCGCCCATGCGGGCCCGCCGGCCTTCATGGTGCCACAATTCGTAGTACTCTACCTCTAACCGTTCATCGAAAAACTTGGTTTTGTCCAGGAGGCCTTTGTTGTAAAGTTCGTCAAGCTTGGCCTTTGCCGGTTTGAAGTAAACCTCGTTATATTCTTCCACTGCCTTGTCGAAACCATTATAGAAATCATTGATCCAGGCCTCGCCATGGCAGGCACTGCAGATGTTTTTCATTTTCTGGCGTTCATCTTGCCAGTTGGTTCCAGAGGGAAAAGCTTTGAAATCCTGGGGACGAACCGTCAGAGGGGCCTGGGTTTCCCAAGAGAGCCGCGATGTCACATCGTGGCTGGTGGGTTCTTTTCCGGAGCCGGACATGTGGCAGGCAGCACAGGTGGGGGCGCGGTAATCCACACCCGGTGTCCAGGTGCCGCCAGCCGCATTGAAATTGTACTCAGACTTGTAGGCATGATAGATGGTGCCGTGCTTGGACTCCTCATAGATTTCGATCTGGGGATGATCCGGGCCCAGGTGGCACTGGTCGCAGGCCTCTGGCATGCGGGCTTCGGCCACGGAAAACCGATGGCGGGTATGGCATGACGTGCAGGAGCCCTTGCTGCCGTCCAGATTGAGCCGCCCCACACCGGCGTTGGGCCATGTTCCTGGATCGATTACGCCGTTTTCATCAATTTCGATCACCGTGCCGTGACAGCTAAAGCAACCGGTTTTGCGCTCATTGTCCGAGTTCATGCCCTTGTTCAACCAGGGGTCCAGTTTCCACATGATCTCGATGGTGTTGGCATGTTTGCTTTTGCTGTACTGGGTGGCCTCATCGGGGTGGCAGCGGGAGCAATCCTTGGGAGTGACAATCGAGGCGATGGGCATTTTATATTTGGCTTCTCCCCAGGGCAGATCCGATCGACTATAGTACTTCTCATGGTCCTGTGCGATGTCCCGGTCACCGGGCTGAACCAGGTGGCAGTCCAGGCAGGTGATATTGGCGTTGGCATGCCGGCTCATGGCCCAGTCCGCAAAAACACCGGGAGTGGTTGCGCGGTGGCACTCCACACATGCCTGGGCTTCCGGAGGGACACTGCGCTCGATCCGGTATTCCTTGACCTTAGCAAAATTAGGCTGCTGAGCCATGGCTGAGATTACAATCAGACCGAAGGCCGGCAAACCGATGGTGAGAAACAGCAATGTTCGCCGCATGGGTCTTGCTCCTTTCAATTAATATTTTATCGTACTAGAAAGTTTTCTAAAAACAGAGTTATAACTGTCGAAATCCGTTGGCCTGGTAAGGCACCTTTCTGGTCTGGCGAAACATCACCAGGCCTCTTTCAGAATGCACCAGATCATAATGACAATCGACGCATTTTTTCTCGTATCCCGGTCTTGCATACAGCACTGAGCGGTGGGCCAGCATGGCACCGCGTTTATATGGCATGTGCAGCAAATTGCGGTGGCATTTCTGGCACTCGCTGTTTTCAAAGGCAGCATAGGCGTTATTGCGTGCTTTTTCCTTGTCATATTCATCACCAAAGAAATGAATAGCCACGTCCTTAATGCCGTGGTAGGTCTTGGCAAAGAAAAAGTCGAAGGTGTCCTGGGGTGCGGGCAGGTGGCAGTCCATACAATCTACAACGACACCTGAAGCGTTGTTGGTATGCGTGGAGGAGCGCCACGCCACCACCGCAGGCTTTATTTCGTGGCATGATGCGCAAAAATCAGGAGTGGAAGTGCGAACCATGGTGAAATAGGACATGCTAAATAAGGGGAATGCGATTAGGATGCCGAGAGCAATCAAAATGGCAGGCTTGATCGCTCTTTTCCAAAAAGGTTTCTTTGCCGCGGAACTGCCCTCCTTGGTCATAGCGCCTCCTAATCGGGGTTAGCAGATATCGGTCTAAGCCACACTACTCTAATATGGGCGAATAAACCATACGGTGAAATATGTATTTTAATTATAAAAACACCGTATTGGGGAGGTAGGGATAAATCGCTAAAAACACGATATTGCGGCATTAATAAATGCTGGAATTTTACACCAAAATACATCCACAGACACCCATTTGCGGGACTGCGCTTTACAAAAAAACATGATCGGATGAAATTCCGAAATCGCCAACTTTTTTCAAGGAGAAGAAAATTGACAAAACAGGCGATCACCGCTTATGATGCCCTTAGAGACAGTTTGTTCTCCTGCTGACAAATGCCCGAACCCCCGAAGGATTGCGATTTGGATCAAAAACACAAAGTCCTGATCATGCGATGCACTCGATACGATCCGGATCGTATTGCCGGCATTATCAAAGAGGGCATGCAGGAGCTAGGCATCACTCCCAGAGGCAGGGTCCTTTTAAAACCCAATGTGGTGCTGGCGCATCCGCAAGTTTTTCCCAATGCTTATACCCGCAGCGAGTTTTTAGACGGGGTTGTGGCAGCGGTAAAATCGCGCGCTGAAGCCGTCAAGGAGATCGCCGTCGGTGAGCGATCCGGCATCACCATACCCACCCGTTTTAATTTTAAAAATGCCGGTTACGGGGACGTCATCGAAAAGCACGGCATCAAGGCCTATTATTTTGACGAATCCAAACATGTACCGGTTCAGTTAACGTCCCCTCCCGCACTTCGAGATATTCTATATATCCCCAAGCCCGTCAAGCAATGTGAGTTTCTGGTTAATCTGCCCAAGTTTAAAGCGCATCCCTGGTGCCGTCTGACCTTGAGTCTTAAAAATTTGATCGGCCTTCAGGATGACCGCCATCGTCTGGTGGATCATAATCAGTTTTTGGAGCATAAAATCGCTGATTTACAGGAAGTGATCCAGCCAAATTTTATCGCCGTCGATGCCATTGTGGCCGGTCAGAAAATGATGCTCACCCCGACGCCGTTTTTGCTCGGTGCCATTTTGATGGGGACCAATTCATGTGCGGTTGACACTGTTGGCTGCCACATGGTGCGGGTTAACCCAGATGATATCGTTCATTTGCGCTATGCATCGCAAAGAGGCTTTGGCCCGATGGCGTTAGACCAGATTGAAGTCGGCGGAGATTATCCTTTGGAAAAAATTCGGGATCGTACGCAGGCTTTTAAATTTTGCGTTGAACGCATTGATGATTATTTCAACGAAACGAGTCACCTGTCGTGCACGGTGGGAAGGTTCCCGGAAGCCTATGCACCGGATTATTGTCGTGGCGGATGCCCCGGCGCTTTGCAGGAAGCCATGCACATATTTCGCGAAATGAACCCGAAGGTCGATAAACAGATGCAAAAAGTGCGCTATGTCGTCGGCAGGGTCGCCGAGCCGCTGAATTTAGCCCAAGACGAACGGGTTTTCTTCGCGGGAAGCTGTACCCGCTGGGAGGGTCGAATCGACGGCAAGTCCGTCAAAATTAAAAGCAGCTATAAAACAGCCGATGCCGTAAACGCAAAAAAAACAACCTCAAACGACATGCTTTTAAAAACTGTAACAGCCTTCACCCATACGCTTTGGAAAAGATCATCACGTTATATCCATGTTAAAGGATGTCCGCTATCGGTTGCCCAGCATGTGAATTATCTGTCTGCTCTGGCAAATATCAAGAACCCCAATTTCGATTCGCGTTTTTTTGTGCCGGTGAACATTGCCTACTGGCAGATGCGTTTCTTCCGTTTTTTAAACCGATTCATTCGATAAGCTTTAGTCGCTAGGTCTTCGTCAGCCGACAAAGATTATATCGGGACAGACTCTGAATGCGCGCTATCGGTATATCAGCGGTAATTTATTTGGTATCATACCAACACCCTTCATCACGGAATTGACTCGATGTCCGGCCTTAAAATTTTTACCAGTAACAAACTTGAAATTCTTGCAGAGCAGTTGGCCCAGATGGTGAGAACCCCTGTGGCATCTGCTTTGGCCGCTGAAATTATCGTGGTCCAGAGTGCCGGCATGGAGCGATGGATATCTCTGGAGCTTGCGAAACACAACGGCATTTGCGCTAATTTTCAGTTTCCATTTCCCAATTCTTTTTTGGAAGAAATTGCCAAACAGGTGATGCCACCTTTTCCGGATCCAGCACCTTTTGATCCGGATGTTTTGATGTTTAAAATCATGAAAATACTTCCGGATTGCACCCAAATGACGGAATTTGAAGGTTTAAAAGCCTACCTTACCAAAGATGCCACCCATCTCAAGCGTTTACAGCTTTCAAACAAATTGGCTGACATATATGACCAATATCAGGTCTTCCGGCCGGAAATGATATTTCGATGGGAACGAGGCCAAAAGGGCGCCAAAGAAGCGCATCCTGAGGATAAATGGCAGGCTCAGCTTTGGAGACAGCTTGTGAAAGACCCGGAAAACATTCACCGCGCCAGGTTACAACGTGATTTGATAAAAAAATTAAAAACCGACCCGTCTCAATTCACAAACCTGCCGGAACGCATATTTATATTCGGCATATCTTATCTACCGCTTTTCCATATGGAGGCTTTTGTTGCCCTGTCGCAACTTGTCGAAATGAACCTATTTCTGTTAAATCCCTGCCGGGAATACTGGAGCGATATTGTTTCTGAAAGGCAAATGCAGCGGATCAAGAGAAAATATCCCCCATCGGCGGATATCGCTACGGAACTTCACCTGGAAGAAGGAAACCGGCTGCTGGCATCCATGGGTACGCACGGCAAGGACTTTTTTACCGTGGTCAGCGGCTTTGACTTTCAAATGCATGCAGACTATCAGGACCCGGGATGCCCCCATCTGCTTGCCTGCATTCAATCCGACATTTTGAATCTTCGCGATCGCAAAGCAGCGGCCGATCATGCTAAAAATCAAAGCAAACATATCGCTGCGTCTGAAACACCGGCGCCGTTTCGTTTAGACGATTTTGACACTTCGATTCAGATTCATTGCTGTCACAGCCCGATGCGCGAGATTGAAGTATTGCATGACAACCTGCTGGCAATGTTTGATGAAAACCCTCACCTGATGCCGAAAGATATTGTGGTGATGACGCCTGATATTGACGTTTATGCCCCCTTTATTCAAGCCGTATTTGAAGCTCAAACCGATGAGCGCCTTCGAATCCCATTTGGCATTGCGGATCAGAGCGCCCGCAGTCAAAGCCGCCTGATTGACGGTTTTTTTTCATTACTAGACCTCAAAGGCTCCCGCGTCAGCGCTGCCCGGGTCATGCGATTGCTGGAATCCCCCGGGGTTAAGGAAAGATTTAAATTGGACACAACCGACATCGAGATCGTCGAACGCTGGATTCGTGATACCCGAATCCGTTGGGGAATCGATGCCAGCAGTCGTCAAAAGTTGGGGCTTCCGGCAGTTTCTGAAAACACGTGGCAGGCTGGAATACAGCGGCTTCTATTAGGCTACGCCATGCCGGGGAATGATCAGCGGATGTTTGAGGGCATCCTGCCTTACGACAACGTTGAGGGCAATGAAATTCATAGTTTTGGAAAATTTTTAGGCTTTATAGATTGTGTCTTTCGATATGCCGAAGAGTTGAACCGGCCGAAACAGCTGAAGCAGTGGCGCACCGTATTAAATCATTTACTCGATGATTTTTTTCTGCCGGACGAAAAAACAGAAAGGGAAATAAACGCTCTACGAAACATCTTTGATGATTTAGGCCATCGGCAAACCGGGATCGGGTTTGATGAACAACTCGAATTTGAGCCCATTCGATTTTATCTGGGACAGCGGCTGGATAAAATCAGTTTTGGGTCCGGGTTTATGACCGGCGGGGTCACCTTTTGTGCGATGCTTCCGATGCGCAGTATTCCCTTTAAGGTCGTTTGTCTGATCGGCATGAATTCAGATCGGTTTCCGCGGGATTTTCAACCACTAACCTTTGACTTAATTGCCAAACACCCGCAACCCAGCGACCGTTCCCGCAGGAATGACGATAAATACCTATTCTTGGAATCCATTATTTCGGCACGTGAAAAACTATATATCAGTTACGTGGGGCAAAACATTCAGGACAACAGCCGTATTCCGCCGTCTGTTCTGGTCAGCGAACTGCTGGACACGATTGAAAAAGGATCTGATCTGCCCGGCCAGGACATTCTGAAACAGGTGGTCACTTTTCATCGCCTGCAGGCGTTTTCACCACAGTATTTTAAAAATGATACCAAACTTTTTAGTTATTCTGAAGAAAACCGAGACACCGCTGCATGTTTGAACAAACGTGAAAAACCGGTTCCATTGATAACCCGCATATTACCGCTGACACCGGTGGAAGAAGCGGCGCTGCATCAGCTCGATCTGGAAACCCTTTGCCGCTTTTTTAGTAATCCAGCAAAATTCTTGCTGCAGCAGCGTTTGGGGATTTATATAGATAAGACATCGACGCTAACCGATAAACGCGAAGATTTTGAGTTGAATTTTCTGGATAAATTTCTGGTGGAACAAAACATGGTATACTCAAGGTTGAAAGGCCGGAATCTTGACGATTACAGACCCCTCCAACTCGCCATGGGGCAACTTCCGCATGCCAAGGTGGGCACTTTTTATTATAATGAAATGCGTATTGATGTTGAGCATTTTATCAGCAAAATTGAACCTTTTACGGATAGAAAAATTGCAGACCGCATCGAAGCGCATATCGAAATCAATGGTTTTCGCTTACAGGTACGGCTGCCGGAAATATACGAACGCGGTTTGATCCAGGTACGATATGCTAGACAGCGGGCTCAAGATATGATAGGATCCTGGATTTATCATTTAGCCTTTTGTGAAGTGCTCCCGCAAAAACGGAAACCGAACAGTGTCCTCATATTTAAAAATACAGCCTGGCAGTTTGATCCAGTTGATCTTCATCGCAAATATCTGGCCGATCTGCTAGAGATGTTCAAACACGGATTGGAAAAGCCGCTGCATTTTTTCCCGAACACATCGTTGGAATTCTTTCAACAGGAGCAGTTAAAAGGAAAGTCGAAAACAACAGCTCTAAAAATGGCACAAAGAAAATGGCTAAGCACCGACTTTGCCAGAGGGGAATCGGATGATCCTTACTATAATATTTGCTTTAAAATGGTCGATCCCCTTGACGCATCGTTTCAGGAAATTGCCAAAACAGTATTCAAGCCATTATTGGCAAATTGCACCGAAATTGAAATCTAAAAACAGAAGGAGATAGCTATGGCAATGGTGGTTCAGCTGCACGAGGGTGTGGCGATTAATAAGTTCAAAATAGACGACAAAGCCATACTGCGAATTGGCCGTGATCCGGATAGTGACATTTTTATCGATAACACGGTGGTCAGTAACGCCCATGCGGTCATCGAAGCAAAAGACAATCCGGAATCCGATGGCGCTCCGGAATATTACATCAAAGATTTAAATAGCACCAACGGTACGTTTGTAAACGATCAGAAGATTAAACACCATAAATTACAACATGCTGATATGATTCGGGTCGGATGGAATAATTTTAAGTTCCTTGATGAAGTCGAAGGGGGTCCGGATAAAACCTCCAAAATCCGTAAAAGCTGGATTCCGGGAGTGTATTATACAGAAGAGGATTGAGTAGCGTATCGATTTGTCAGGATCATGCACACGTTTTCGTGCTAAAAGTTGGGGTCGTTTAATTGGTTTGATTAGTTTAATTAGTTTGATTGGTTATTGTAGTCGAACGAAATAAACGAATTCAACCAATAAAACCAATTCAACCAATAAAACTTTGTATTTTAATAGTTGGATTAGAATTAATTTTATATAGTCAATATTATAACAAGATTGAGTAACTATCACCCATGGATATCTCTTCACTTTTACACGCGATTCTTGACCCCCGGCTCAACCGATCCGCATGGTTCCAGGATGTTGTTAAGCCCGGAGATGTCTTTAATTTAA
>JASFGM010000028.1:0-12263 GCA_050123755.1 Desulfobacterales bacterium | reverse complement strand
CCCTTTTCTTTCTGGAAAAGGGCCTCCTCCTGGATCGGCTTGGGATCCCTTTCTTTAAAAGCGGTGCCGATCTTTTTTGAAATGACATTTAAGCTTTCTCCGATTAAATACATACACCCTCCCTCCCACCGGTTGGGGCTTCGTCCCAACCGGAATGCTGGAATGCTGGAATATTGGAAAAATGGGTTCTGATATCCGGCCCATAGAGCCTGCAGCCTAGAGAGGATATCGGATTGTTTGGTTAATGGCAATAATCATCTTAACGATAAAATTAAAAATTGATACTATCCTTTAAAAAACCATTGTTCCATCTTTGCACTATTCCATTATTCCATGTGATTCTACTTTGCTTTAAGAAATCCAGGGATATGCGCCGCTTCTCTGGGCCCGACCGTAATCGTCCAGCCGGGCAATTCTTCCTCGACATCACCGGCAATAGCGGCCGCATAACCCGGAATGATAAGTTCCTGATGCTTGACCTTGTCAGCAATTCCGGATTTCTTGACAAACATGCCGACATCATCTCCGGCAAATTTGCCGGCTGCCCAGGCGGTCATTACCGAAAGCCCTTCGGAATCCTTGATCAGCAACCAGGACGGCACCCGGCTGCCTTCGACTTCACCGGAGACGATAAAATAGGTCAGCGCAAAATTGGTGGTGACCATTACCGGTGAATTTTCATCCGGATTATTGATTTCATAAATGCCTTCGGTCACCGTCATGGGCCGCTGGGGATCGGTAAAAATATTCATGCGTTCCACCAGAAGCGCAAACAGGCTTTCGCCGGCGAAATCCGAAAGCACGACGATACCGCCGTATTTGGCGATAAATGTCCCGGCAATCAGGGTCTCCATGTCCAGATTGGCGGCCATCTCGCTCGGAAAGGTGATGGTCGGATAGCCCACCGACCGGTTCAGGTCTTTTAAGGCCGCCCGGCGGAGGGCCACCTGATCCTGGTGGGCCTGCTTGATTTCCCTGGAGCCCGGATCCAGAACAATGTCTTTCACACCCATTTCGGTGAGTTTTTCAGTCAGGGGAACCAGACCTTCCACCGAATCGGCCCGCACTGCCAGGGGTAAATCTTGTTCTTTGGCTAAAGCGCCCAGTTCGTCCAAATTGTTGTCGGTGGCGGCATACATCAAGGGGCGCTTGAACCCGCAAACATCAACGGCTGCCTTCATCACCCCGGGGTCTTCAGTCATCAATACCAGATTAAACTCAGAGGTTTCGGCGATTTTCTTAGCGGCATTGGCAAACGCATCCTTGTCGCCGTTGACATCTTTTAATGCCACCAGTTCCGGCCGGAGATTTAATCCGACCCGTTCGATCTGAAATGCATTCCAGGTCTTTAATTTGGTTGTAAGTTCTGAATCCCCGATGTCGGATGCGACCGTGGCAGCCAGCAGGGTCGGATTGTAAAAGGTCTTTTCATGACGATACTGAACGGTTTCCCCACCCGCAGTAGCGGCACGCACGCCTTTTCCGATTGCCACCGGACGTATGGGTGGTGCCGAAGCTTCAGCCAGCTGCTCGCGGGCCTCATCAGAGACATACGGACAGCTGTCCAGTTCCGCCTTGCCGGAAGCCAGGTTCATGGCGAATGCCAGACAGGTTGGCACACCGCATTCCTTGCAGTTGGTTTTCGGCAGTAATTTAAAAATCTGAATACCGGTTAATGCCATCTTTATCTCCTTGTGTCGTGTTACGACCTGCCCGCCATTGCGAGACGCTCAGGCGAGGCAGGCGGGGTTGCGGGTTGCGAGTTGCGGGTTGCGAGTTACGCGTCAAGGTAATCGTGATTCAAAATCCATAAACCCGCTAACTCGTGACGCGCAACACGCAACGTATTTCAATCATCCTCCGATCAGCGGATCCATTTCCAGGGCCGGATGTTTTTTCTCCTGCAGGAAGGGCAGAATCTCTTCCTCGGTGACACCGACGGTCTCATCTGCGATACGGTCAACCAGGTCCGGCATTCCGACTTCTTCGCCCCGTTTAATCAGCCGTTCGCGGATTTCATCTTTCAGGATTTTGGGCATCCACACCATGCGCTTGATGCCGCCATCCCCAAGGATGAACTTACGCTGGGTGATGTTGAATTTGGAATGGCCCACAAACCCCGGAGAAGATGCCCCGCCGCCCATGACACCGGCCAGGGTGGTAAACTTCATACCGCAGGGGGTTTCCCCGCTGTAATCCCGGCCAACGGTCATGATGCCGTTGCATTGCGGCAGCATGGCGGCAATACATTCACAGCAGCCGCAGGTGGTCATGGGATCATAGACCAAGGAATAAAAATTGTAGTGATCCACGGCCCCGCGGGAGGCCTTTTGCACAAATTCATTAACGCCTTTCCACTGGCCTAAAACCGGATCCAGGCATTCGCCCTTTTCGATCGGCTGGTTCGGACCGGTGGGATTGATTTCAAACGACGCCTTGCAGTCCATCCAGTTGTAGGCCCCGCAAAGTCCGGTACGCTCGGGGCTGACGGTGCAGACATGGTTGGGTGCAAAGGACTGGCACAGAGTGCAGGAGTAATAGGTTTCCACATCCTCATCGGTCATTGTCTCCACACGTTCATCACGGGTCTTGTATTCGGCCCTGGCGCGCTTGGTCAGTTCATCCACATCCTTTTTCTGGGTATATAGAGTGATCTGGACCTTATCGATGATTTTCTGAAAATCCTGGTGGAATTTGGCATGCAGCACCGTGCCGATATCTTTCAGGGTAAAGCCTTTTTCAATGGCCGCTTTGCTGACCCGGATCCAGGAAATATCGCGTTGGCCGATATGCATGATCCCCTGAATGTAATTAATCAAATGATGGATTTGACGCTCGATGATCGGTTCAAAATCCGTCTGAAATTCGCGCCCGGCGACCTGGACATAAATCCCCAGGGGCATGGTTTCGCCCTCTTTAATGCTGGTAATATCCGGGCCGACAACATCGATCTTGCCGTCATCGATTTCATTCATCTCGGCCATTTTGACCAGCTCGGTGCACTGGGTCTTGCCGCCGCCCATCTGGGCATGCAGATCGGCACCGCGCACGCGCTCACCTTCATAGGCCGGTCCGAAGGAACAGGGAATATCGATCGAGGACACCGTCACCTTCAACCCCCGGACTTCAACGGATTTTTGCACCATTTCGTCATGGGGCACGTTGGCGACCACATGCTCATAGGTACAGATACCCGTCGGCAGTATCTCGGGGATATCGGTATCGGCCAGGGTCGGGAAACCCCAGTTGACACAGCCTGCGGCGGCGCCGGCCCAATCGGTTCCGACCTCGCCCAGGGCATTCACGAATGCAAAAATACGGTCTTTGTTGTAATGCAGCATCTTTTTGTAATCACCCGGCTGAACATTGCCGAAGGCCATCGCCGCCCGGTTGGCAAACCCCAGGGCGAAAATAGCCGAAGAAATATAGGGCCCGAAAGGCACGATCCGGGTATTCCAGCCGATTTGAACGCCGGCTTCAAGAAGCTGCTGGGCCACCGAGGTGTTGTTGTGGCCGGCGGCCAGAAAAATATAGAGGCTGCGTTTCTGATACTCTTCGACAATCATCTTGGCGATTTCAGAATCCGGTGCGGCGCCCACAATCGCGGCAAAACCCGGGGCGGTGCCGTCCACGAACTCAACCCCGCGTTTGCGAAAAACGGTGTCATCGGCGGCCCCGAGCCAGATTTTTCCGGCTTCTTCGTCGATCTCTTCAGAATGCAGGTAAAAATCCGGTTCATTCAGATAGCGCAGCGCCTCTCTGATCTCAAACGAAAAAAGCGTGGCCATGCCGGCATCCAGCAGCGGCCCCAGATAAGGCAAATGGTTCATGCCTTTGATGTGGGGCGGCAGAAGCTTGCGACACACAACCAGCACCTGTTTAATGTCTTCCAGCGTTTCAACTTTAATTCCCAACAACGAATAAATCACCGGCAGATAGTAGGCGGTGTTGGGAAATCCCACCTGGGTATCTGCGTTGAAGGTATCCAGCGCTTTTTGATATTCGCCTTCAACCTGCGACACGATGTTGTAACCACCTTGAATAGCAGCAAATGCAACTAACCTAGACATACAATTTCCTCCTTCTCTGAGGATTTATGATTGTTAATTAAGGGATTGCGAATTGAGGGATTGAGGAATTAAAAAGCGGATTATATCCGACAATTCCTAAATTCCTGAATCCCTAAATTCCTAAATTATTTTTACGCTTACGCTTCAAGCTTTTGACGATCGGCCATATCCATCAGGACGCGTTCGCGCGCTTTGTCGATGCCGAGCGCTTTGCGTTTCCTGTCGATGTGATCAATCATCTTGCGGGCATGTTTGATAGGATCGGCTTCAAGATCCCACATACCGCCATACAGCTTTTCCAGTTCCTCAAACAGATAATTTTGGAATACCGGCGCTCCGGCAGTCGGGAAATGATAGCCAAACACCGTGTATACACCCGAGCTTACAAAATAATGGCCGATACTGATCGCTTTTTCACTCATCCACTCCGGAGCGCTTCCGGCTGCCGGCAGATCCTGGATGTCATTGCCCAGACCGCCGGCTTTGACCACCTCGGTGGCTGCCAGCAGAATCCGGCTGTTATCCACACACGAGCCCAGATGCAGCACCGGCGGGATACCCACGGTCTCGCACACTTCGGTCAGACCGGGCCCACAATAGACATGGGCGGATTCCGGTGTCAGCAGGCCTTCCATGGCGCAGGCGATTCCGTTGCACCCGGTGGTCAAAACGATCACGTCATTTTTGATCAGTTCCTTGACCACGGCAATATGTGCGTCGTTGTGGCGGGTTCGGGCGTTGTTGCAGCCAACCACACCGGCAATGCCTCGGATACGTCCGTTGATAATGTTGTCATTCAGGGTGTAGTAAGAGCCGCGGAAGGTGCCGCCCAGGTGATACTCGATGGATTCAACACCAAAACCCGCAATCTGCGCGGCCTTTTGTCCCGGGATCATTACCTCGGCGTCTCGGTTTTCGAAATTGTCGATGGCCATTTTGACAATTTTTTTGGCATCTTCCATGGCATGGTGTTCGTCAAATTCGATGTGCAGCACATTGTCCTGCTCCATGCGCGCAATCGGGTGGGTCGTGATCAATTTGGTGTGGAAACATTTGGCCACATTGGCCAGGTTCTGGAAAATACACTGGATATCGACCACCATCGCATCGCAGGCGCCGGTGACGATGGCCAACTCCTGCTGCAGGAAGGTACCGGCCGGCGGTACCCCGTGACGCTGCAGGATTTCGTTGCCGGTGCAGCAAATGCCGCCCAGCTGAATGCCGGTGGCCCCTTTGGTTTTGGCATAGTCCACCATCTCCTGAGACTGGGCCACAGCCACGATCATTTCGGACAAGACCGGCTCATGTCCGTGGATGATGATGTTGACATGATCTTTCTTCATGATACCCAGATTGGCTTCAGATTGGAGTGGAAACGGTGTCCCGAAAAGAACATCCTGTAAATCGGTAGCCAGCATGGACCCGCCCCATCCGTCAGCCAGAGCGGCCCGGGTACATTGTTTGACGATGTTTTTGTAATCCTGATCCACGCCCATATGGGTGCGATGCATGATCTCCACAATTTCTCTGTCGATGTTGCGCGGCAGCACCCCCAGTTTCTTCCATCTTTCATAAAGGGGCTGGGGCGCGCGCTTGAGGTAATCCAGTTCGCCTTCGGATTTACCCCATTCGGCCAGGGCTTTTTCGGCCACTTCCAGGGCGATTTCATCCAGATTGCGATCGACTTCCTCACCATCAACCTCAACTTTGGTGTCCACCCCAAAGTGAGGTGCAATCGCCAGTAATTTGTTGGTGTCTTTGATTTTGTAATCACCGGTCTCTTTTCTTGCGACAGCCATAAAGACCTCTGCCACACTGCGTCCGTGATCCGAATGCGCCGACGCGCCGGCAGCCACCATGCGCGCAAAGTTGCGGGCCGCAATCGTGTTGGCCGTGGCGCCGCATAAGCCCTTGCGTTCGTCTTCACCTTCGATTCCGGATTTCGGAAGCGGCAGACGGCAGGGCCCCATGGCGCAGTTTTTACAACAGGTGCCCTGCATTCCGATATTGCAGGGTTTCATGGTGACGGCGCGATCAAAGATGGTTTCAACCCCCAATTCCTGGGCGCGCCGGATCATCTGCTGGCTGGCTGCATCGATAGTGGCCGCAATTGGGTCGGCTACTTTTTTGGCCTTTTCGGGTTTAGCTTGTTTGTTATCGGTTGTTTCAGGCATATGTGCTTCCTCCCCACTATTAATTTGAAATTGCCCGTCAATGGTTTCTGAAAACAGATGCAATCGACGGTCGGTTAACGTTAGCGTTTGTGGATCCAGTTCAGATTATCGATCATCTTTTCTACCATCGATTTTTGAACGGCTGCCGGTGTCTTTTTTGCCGCCTTCTTTTCAGCATCTGAGCGTTTGGCAACCAGCGCTTCACGCTCCTTGGCTCTTTTCTGTCTGATTTCATCGAGCTCGGCTTCGACTTTTACCTTTTCCTCAGCGGCTTTTTGGGCATCGGCTTCAGCTTTGGCCTTGGCTTCTGCTTCGGCTCTCACTTTCGCATCGGCTTCAGCTTTGGCCCTGGCTTCTTCGGCCGCTTTGGCCTGCGCTTCGGCATCGGTTTTGGCTTTGGCCTCGGCTTCAGCCTTGGCTTTGGCTTCAGCCTCGGCTTTTGCTGCAGCATCCGCTTCGGGCGCGGCTTCGGCTTTAGGCGCTTCAGCCGGTGCGGGTTCAGCAGGAGCCGCTGCCTTTTTCTCCGGTTCGGGAGCTGCCGCTTTCTTAGCCGGTGCCGCTTTCTTCTCCGGTTTGGGTGCCGCCGCTTTTTTGGCCGGCGCCGCTTTCTTTTCTTCTGCGATGGTCAAATCCGGCTCCGGGGAAAGCGCCAGCAAATCAACATCAGCCGCATCCAATTGCTTTTGGATCCCGGCAACATCAGTGGCCATACCGCCGTCATACATCAGATCGATATAGGATTTGACCATTCGAATGGATTCGGGGTGGCGCATAATCAACACATCGGAGCCTCCCATCAGATAAGCTACGGCGCCAACCGCTTCCATTAAAATGCCGCGTTTCTCAGGGTCGCCGAGGGTCGGTGCTTCATCGACGGGCTGCTTGGCTTCCTTACATTTCCAAACCTCGTTTCCGAGATTGTTGATCAGCGGCAGTTGCAGTTTATCGTCTCCCTGGGCCAGGGCTGCCATGCGGATGCGTTCCATCACCGAATAGGAATATTCCAAACCGTATCCCAGGCCGCCGGTGGTGGGATCGATGATCATTTTATCCATCGATACCCCCAGATTTTCGAGTAAAATATTGCACTGCTTGGCCAGGTTAACGTCGATGGGAGATGAAGCAATAACCGTATGCCCAAAACCCATGGCCGCCGCGCCGATGCCTTTGTGATTTTTGTCCTCCACCGGACCCAGGACGAGGTTTTCTCCCTGGCACGCTTCGGCAATTTTCTTGAGCACGTCCTCATCTTTTTCTACATTGGCTGTGCCCCATATGATCACCGGTACATCAATGGCCGCCAAGACCTTTTTTACAGTGGCGACCGCCTCATCCGCACCGGCGTCGTTGCCGTTGGGATCGGTGCTTTTTAGCTGAAGCACAATCATGTCAGCGCCGAATTCATCGACACATTTTTTGGCCCACGCCGCCGGATCTGAAATCACATCCTTAAACGGGGTTAGAGCTGCCTCCGGCCATTCTTCCGGTTCCATATCCCAGATTTCCATGGCGATTCTCGGTTTGTGGGGCATTTCGCCTTCAAAATTGTAAAACGGATAGCAGCTCTCGCCGCCGACCGTAACTGCCGTGTCACCTTTGCCCAGTGCAATTTCTTTTATTGCGCCGGAATACGATTCTTTAAAAAATTCAAAACCCAATGTTTACCTCCTTATCTTGTTGACCTTATCCATCAACATTTGAGATAGAATCTACAAACGGTAAATTAAATGGCGATTTTGAGTTCGGTCCAGCGTAAACCTAACAGGAAATTCCATCTTTTGGATCAGAATTTTAGGGGTTGCCGCCCCACAGTAAAAGGGACCGGTTTTCTCAAAAAAAGCAGAATATTGTCATGTATATGGAGTGGATAGCTTTGTCAAGAGGTGAGCCCAACTAAATAAAAATTTCTAATTAAATCTGATTCATTTTTGAATTTTTTTAAGGGCTTCAAGGCGCGCTTTTAATTTGGGGAATTGATTAATGTTGGTGTGCGGTAAAAAGAGGGCGGCGATGTAATTATCCATGTAGGAGGCGGTATCGGATAATTCGAAATTGGTCATCTTACGGATCACCTCGACCACATCCTTACGAATCCGATTGGTCAAGCTGCTCATTCTGGCGCCCATCAGCGATCCGTTCCCGATAAAGGTCACCTTGGCGGAATCCATTTCGGGAAGCAACCCGATAACCATGGCCTTTTCCAGATCCACGTAACTGCCGAATCCGCCTGCCAGAATAATGTGTTCAATGTCTTGTATGTTCATCCCCACTTCTGTCAGCAGCGTCATGCAGCCGCTGTAAATGGCACCCTTGGCCCGGATGAGATTTTCAATATCGATTTCGGTCAAAGTGACATCCTGATCAATCTGAGTTTCTTCCTTCCACGCCAGAACGTATTCATAGACACTTTCTCCTTTGCGGATGCGTTCCGTTTCCAAATCACGGTTAAATTTGCCCAGATTGTTGATGATGCCCATCTCGAACATGGTTGCGACCATGGTGATCAAGCCTGATCCGCAGATGCCTTTGGGCCGCACCTTACCGATGGTGAGGAGCATGGGCTCGTAAGTAACAGGATCAATTGAAAAATCTTCGATGGCACCTTTCTCGGCACGCATTCCGTATTTGAGACCGCCGCCTTCAAAGGCCGGCCCGGCTGAACAGGCCGCACAGGCGAGCCAGTCCTTATTGCCGATGACAATCTCGGCATTGGTCCCGACATCCAGATATAAGGTCAGCTTCTCGGTTCGGTAGATACCGGACCCCATAACGCCGGCCACAATATCGCCGCCGACATAGCTGGAAACCGCCGGATAAACCAGAGCGGACACGTGGTCGCCTACCGCCATACCCAGATCCTTGGCCCGGGTGGGAGGGTAAAGGGTGGCCGCCGGCACATAGGGCGCGCGTCGGATCGGCCGTGGATCGATTTTGAGCATCAGCTGGGTCATGGTGGTATTTCCGGCCAGCGTAATGGCGGACAAATCCTCATGATCGATACCGGATTGTTTGATAATCTTATCCAGCACGGTATTGATCGTACCCATAACAACTTCATTCAGGCGGTCCAGCCCTCCAGATTTTTCGGCATATACGATCCGGGAAATGACATCTTCACCATAACTGATCTGGCCGTTAAAATCGCCGTATTCGGCCAACACATCGCCGCTGATCAAATCGATGACCTGGCCATAAATGGTTGTGGTCCCGATATCCATTGCAATCGCATAATTGCGGCTGGTCGTATCACCCGGCTGAACATTGACCAAGCGGGTTTTGCCGACATCGCGAACCGGACGCACCAGCGTGGCGGTCACTTCAAAATCATTTTCCCGGATGGCATCCGGAATTTTACGGATAACCGAAAGGGCGACATCCAGACGGTGTTCATCATGTTTGGCTTTCAAATAACTGATCAGACGGGTGATATCCGCCAGATTGTCCTGGGCCGTCGGTTGAGGGAGGCGCAGGAATATTTTTTCCACCGGCGCGACAAACAACCCCCTTTCCTTTAACTCATCAAAGTTCATTTCGCGGATGTGGGCGGTTTTGCGCGGCGTCATAAGCCTTCGAAGGGCGCTGGCATCCAGGGCAGATTCAACCGGAACGCGCACGACCAGATCGTTTTTTACGACTGCCTGGCAGGCCAGTCGATAGCCCTTATCCTGGTCCTCCTGGCTGAGTTTTTCAGAAATGCCGTTTTCCACCGTGCCTTCCTCAATCAACACCCGACATTTTCCGCAAACACCTTCCCCGCCGCAGGAGGCATTTATGTGCACACCGGCTTCCAAGGCGGCATGAATAATCGTTTCGCCATCCGGTACCGTTATTTTGGTTTCATAGGGTAGAAAAACAATCTTGTGGGTCGTCATCTTGATATTCCTTTAATGTCGGTTTCAATTACCGGGTTCCAGCGTTCAATGTTCAGTTATATGGTTTCAGGTGTCGGGTGTCAGGTGTCAGGCTACTGGCTACTGGCTGGCAGCCGGAAGCGAAAAGCCAACTGTCAAAACGCTGACGCCTGAACACTGAAACCATAGACATATCGGTTCCTGACACCTGACACCCGACACCTGAAACCTTCACTTCACAGGTTGATCGAACCGGCATCGAAGCTGCAGCATCTCACCGTCAAAAAAGCTATCGACTTTATACGGCAGCATCTTAAACAGCTTAATCATACCCCTATTGTGGTGCGATGTATAGGCCATAAAACCGCGGATGCCGTTTTCGCGAGCGGCATAGGCCAGTTTGTTCAACAGTATTTTACCCAGACCCTTTTTTTGATACGGCTTGCTGATCGAAAAGGCAACCTCGGCCTCATTGGTTGCCGGATCCACCAGATACTCGCCGATTCCGATCACCTTGCCGAAACCGAATTCTCCAACAACCGCAACGATCGTCAAATCTTTAATATAATCGATCAGTGAAACTCCTTTGACTTCATCTTGAACGAAACTGTCTTTTTGATGGAAAAACCGGGCAACCACGTCATCTTTGTCCAGATTATAAAAATGTTCCTGAATTCTTCTCTCATCCACCGGTTTGGCGGGTCTGATCGTCACCTGTTCTCCGTCAATCTCGATGGTTTCTTCCAGATGAATCGGATAAACCCCATGGATCGATTCTGTCAGCGTCCGTTCGGCGCTTAAAAGACCCATTTTTTGGGCTGCGTAAAAAAGCTCGTCCCGGAAATCCGGATGCGCAATGCTCATCATGGCCATGGCACGTTCCTGCAGACTTTTGCCGAATAAATTCACCGCCCCGTACTCGGAGACCACATAATGAACGTCTCCTCTGGGTACAACGACGGCCTCATCGTCTAGCTGGGGAACGATGCGGCTTTTTTTGCCCTGGTGGGCCGTGGCCGGCAACAGCAGGATCGCCTTGCCGCCTTGGGACTGGACCGCACCGCGTATGAAATCAAACATCCCGCTAACACCCGAGAAATTATTGTAGGGCAGCGCATCAGCCGCCACCTGGCCGGTCAGATCGATCGTCATGGCAACATTCATCGACACCATCCTATTATGGCGTGAAATCACAGAAGGGTCATTGACATAATCACAAGGATGAAACTCGATGGCCGGATTGTCGTTTAAAAATTCATATAAATCTTCGTTGCCGATCGCGCTGGAGGCCACCATTTTGCCTTCATTGAACCCCTTTTTACGGTTGGTGATGACACCCCGGGAAAACAAATGCATGATATCGTTGGTCATATACTGGGTATGGATTCCCAGATCGTTCTTGTCGGCCAGCGCCAGCAGGGTGGCCTGATGGGTGGAGCCCAATCCGATTTCCATGGTAGAGCCGTCTTCGATAAGGTGGGCAACTAACCGCCCGATGTCATTGGCGGCCGCCAGCTCGGGTGCTTCCCGAATGGTCAGCAGCGGTTCATCATATTCAACGAATGCATCTACGTCGTTGACGTGAATAAAGCTGCGTCCCAGCACTCTGGGCATTCGGGAGTTGATCTGGGCAATTACCAGATCCGCCGACATCGCGGCCGCCAGCGTGATATCGACCGATACGCCCAGACTCATCCAGCCGAAATCATCCGGCGGCGATGTTTGAATCAGGGCCACATGGATCGGCAACAACCGGCTTTTAAACAGCCGCGGGATCGCTGAAAGATTGATGGGGGTAATAAAACGTTTGTTGCGGGCGATCGCCTTGGGCTTTGCTGAACCCAGATAAAATGACCGAATATTGAGGCTTTGATCCCTGGTTTTATTGGCAATCAGCGTCAGGGGCGTGGTTTCCATGGTCATCAAGCGAATGATTTCAATATCTTTAAAGTAATCGGAGGCTT
This sequence comes from Desulfobacterales bacterium, assembly GCA_050123755.1. Lineage (GTDB taxonomy): Bacteria > Desulfobacterota > Desulfobacteria > Desulfobacterales > JAHEIW01 > JAHEIW01. The sequence continues at coordinate 204 of JASFGM010000028.1, read as the reverse complement.
CCGAAAGCTCCCGAACCAGGTGCTGGGGTTCGCCACAGGATGACCCGATAAAAACACGTTGTGCCGGTTTGATCAGGCCAATCGCCTCCTGCGCGCTGCGCTTGTTTTCGATATATTTGTCTGCCCAGTAACCGGATAAAGGCATCTCCTTCTCCCCTATTTTGCTTTTGGCATTTAGTCGCAGACTTCTTGTCGCTGGTTGCT
>JASFGM010000027.1:0-12304 GCA_050123755.1 Desulfobacterales bacterium | reverse complement strand
TGTTGGTTGCGGCAAGTGGGCCGACTTGGCCCATGGCAAACGCCGGGTCTACATATTGATTTGTGATATCACCCGGCCAGTTCCAAATCGTCTCTTATTACCAGCTGTCATCAAGCAACTTATGGTAGCCGGGTTAAAAGCAGATCAGATTCTGATATTGGTGGCAACCGGATTTCACCGTCCAAATCAAGACGATGAATTGCGTGAAGTCGTGGGCGATGATTGGGTATCAGAAAATTTTCTGATTGAAAATCATTGCGCTCGCAATGACCGCGATCATGTCGATATTGGACAAACGACAATCGGCACTCCGGCCAAGCTTGATCGGCGCTTTGTCGAAGCGGATCTTCGCATCATTCTCATACCTTAATAAATTTCATATCTCTAAACACATCCATATAATATTCTTATCAGCTATTACGACCGTGATAACTGAAATATCTGGAATCAATTATGAATCGAGTCTTGTGATTCGAGAGGGGCTACATATTGTTATAAGAAAAAACAAAGGGTCGGGCAGGACTGCTTGCACAGTGCTCAAAATTACCGATTGCATAATACACAGGCCAATCTTCAATATTTTGCAAGGTATCAAATTGTGTAAATCGTGCCTGCATCGAATCTTTGAAACGCATCAAAATTATTTCACATTTCGTTTGGCAATCCTAACTCGAGCGCATCGGACGGCAAAACTCAAAACTAATCAATTATAGCCAAAATCAAGTATTTCACCTTTCTTCAAGGGAAGACCTTTATTGATTATAAATCTGCTTCCATGTATAAAAAAATGGGAATATATTCTTCAAACATTATGCCGCCGCATAAACGCTCCCATGATTGGGAACAGTCGATTTGGACGAACCTGTCCTATTATCCGGCGGTATGGCAAATACGTTAGGTATGCTATTTAAATGGGAGAGGGAGTATTATGTTTGTTAATAGACAGTCTTGGCGAATTCTTTTGTCAATCTTGCTGGTGATGGTGACTATCCTTTCGATAACCGATGAAGCCGGCAGTCAGAAAAAAAGTAAAAAGAATAAAGAAGAATCTTACGTTATGACCGAAGCAGAGCTTCAAGCCCACATAATGGGTTTTGCCGATCGGTTTGCGGCCTATATCTCTCAGGGCTTTGAAAGCTATGACGAACAGGCACCGCCACTTGAAAGCCGACGCATTGTTCAGGGAGATGCCGTTTATTCCATGTACGCCGCATTTTTGATTGCGGCTGATGCAGATCCGGATCCAGCCTTGCTGGACATGGTGGTCATGGTGACTTTGGGCCGATTGATCTATGAGGAACACTGGCTTGCTAAACTCGGCCCTTCGGTTGAATCCATGGTCGCGGGATTTCAAAAAGCCGAAAAAGATATCTGGGAAATCGTGGGGATGGTGCTGGAACCCGATCAGCAGCAGGAATTACTAGGTCTCATAAAGGCATGGCGGCGCGAATACCCAGATGATTTGCAATTTAGCTATTTACGTGTCAGTGATTTTGCCGCCGAGCGCGCCAAGTCGAGGCTGGCAAGAATATGGAAACCCAGCGGTTTGTTTAAGTCGGTTGAGATGGCCACCCAGCAGGTCGAATCGGCACGGCTTTTAGCCGAGCGCGCCATGTTTATATCTACGCGTATGCCTTTGCTTGCCGGCTATTTTGCCGATGTATGGACATCCCAATTGTTGATCAGTCCGGAGCTCAAAACGCTTTTGACCGATCTTCACCGTTTCGCGGATAGCACTGAAAACTTGCCGCAAGATTTTGCCCGGGAACGCAAAGCATTGATTGAACAGACCATGGACCGCCTGTCTGAAGAGCGAAAAAAAACGATCAATGATTTCCTTGCCCAGGAGGCACGCCTGAAGGGTATTCTGACCGATATCAAACAGGCGGCGATTGAAACCAACAAATTGATGATATCGCTCAATTCATTCACCGATTATCTCGAATCCGAATCTCCGGAAGGTTCGCAACCCTTTGTGATCAACGATTACAAAGAAACCGCCGCTGAAATCGGCAAGGCAGGCTCCCAGCTCAACTCGCTGGTGGATTCGTTGAATCGCTATTTAAACTCACCGGGTATGGAAAGGCTTTTGCCTCAGATCGAAAAGGCCATTAATGCAGCCAGAGATGAGAGCAAAGCGTTAATCAACCATAGCTTTGGCCTGGCCGTACTTTTGATCTTGATATGGTTTGTGGCCTATATCATCGCCAAATTGGTTGTGAATTATTTTTCAAAAAAAATCGTTAACTCTTCCGGCTAATATATAAAAAATTGAAGATCGATAACCTGAATAAAAGCATGCGAAGAATTAATGCCCCCGTTGTTTTGGTTTTCGATTTAACATTAACCACGCGCCAACGGGATCGAAGCTCTTGATTGTATGATATATCAACTATTGTAATGAATTTCTACCTTCAAGAATTTAGAGATTTCGTGCCTCCTCCCACAGTTTTAGAAAACCACCAAAATATTCCATATTACATAGAGCAGTCCTCAAATTGTTCGCTGGGCAAAACTAAACAATAATAGCCATGGTGTGCATTTTTGGATAGCTGCTGAAAGCTGAGATGTTATGGTCATAGTCCGTGCCCGTTCAGGCCTAATTCAACGCATATGCAAATATCCGTTTAACGAATGCGTACGGGGATCTCAATCGCATCGTCATGTTCCGGTTTCCCAGTGGGGTTGTCTTTTTTCAACAGCAGCACCGCTTTTCCGCTTGAGGCGGGTCTCTTAAATGTGATCTTTCCCTCGAATGCAACGAATTCTGTAGTCATCCACGGACTTTGTGCCGTGCAATAGCTTTGCCCGATTACGTTACCGCTGGCGTCAATGATGACCATTGGGAAATCACCCTCAAAGAACCAAGTACCGCGGGCCTTACCGCTGACAGTCAGCGGGGAGACAATGATCGATCCCGGCGCCGGCGAATCTACCAAGATCATCGCCGCCTTGCAGTTTCCTTTAGGCGGCACTCGCACCAGTCGAGAGGCGAAAAATCCGCTCGGGTAATCCGCGCCGAACCCATCCCTGGGGGCCTCTATTTGTCTACCGTAAATCACCATGAACACCGGAGCATAGGGTTCTCGGCCGGCTGTATGACTCCGATAGGCCTCCATCACATCATTATATCCGATAGAATCACCCGTAATCCACACGTCCTCTGTCTGGCCGCACGGACGGAAGACCCTTACTTCATGCCCGACCGTCACCCATCCCTCAAAAAGTTGACCTTGCTCCTCCAGCATTCCAATGTTTTGTAGTTCACCGTTTTGAAAAATAAAATATGCAGACCTGGGCACGGATGGCTTGACAGACATGGGTTCATCAGATCTGCGATCTTGATATTCGACAACGATCACTCCACTACGAATTGAAACGCAGTCCAATGTAATTCGGTCCCCAAGAAGTACAGCATTGGAGCCATGATAGCCGTCTTTACGGTTTATGGCGGCGGCATAGATGAACGTGCCGGTTCCCCCGCTGTTTTGAAACAGAACTAGGGCAGTATCCGGATGGCCGTCATCGTTCAGGTCGCCGACAGCCGGATTTCCGAGCACCGCGGTTGAGATCTTTGATACGGACCCAGGCGCTGCCTGCTTTTCACTTCTCCCATTAATCAGGTCGACCTCTTTGCCTTCTATTCGATAAGAGATATTAGTAGGATCCAGCCGCACCGGAATCAGGTGTTTTCCTGAACGAAAAGCCCGAACACTCTTTTTCGGTATTTCGGCCAAGGCCATCGCCACTTGGTCCTCAATAGGCATTGCAGATCGGGTCTCCATAGCCACAATTTCAGCGATGCCGTCAGTTAGGACAACCTTGAGAATACGTGTTCGGTTGAAAAACCTCACGTTCCTTATAAAAATGACCATGTTGTGGTCGAAATCGAGTTTGGGCAGCTCAGCTTTTGGCTTAAAGGCCTGCCATACGGCCCGGAATATGTCAGGATCGTTGATAAAGCCGATCGGTGTATCCCTTTGTGCCTCGGGGAGTCGGTCCAGTCGGGCCACCGGATACTCGCCAATCCAATGGTTGATGATCGGCAGGGTTGCCGCCGCACTCGGGCCGTTATCCCCGTCGCCCCCATTTTCTGCTATGGCCGTCGCTGCAATCACAAATGCCATGAACAAGACTGCCGTGAAAACCAACGGTTTTAATGAATTCATTATCACCCCCTGTTGCAAGTCAGCATTATCTTGGACCATTGTAAAATAAATGGCAGTAACCCACCACCGAAGTAATTGAAAAGTCGTCGTCTTGCGTAGGGATCCGTTTAGTGTCCTAATATACATCGCATACGCAAGTCCTCAATAATTTGCAAGTGCACAAATTGTGGATTTCCGAGATGAAAACATAGGGAAGGATTTAGAAAAGTTATAAATTGGGTGGAGTAATTTAAAATATCTGGATGATAAAATACCGTATGCTAATCTGAAAAAAATGATCTATCCAAATTTATTTCCGTGATAGCCGGTTTATACAGTTTATCAAAATTGTCAGTTTCGTTAAATAATAACATCCACAGCTTAAATGTTATAAAAGGTCACCATATCAGATATGTGCATTATTGATTAATTATAGGGATGTTTTATGGATCCCAAAAACTGACGGGTATAAATAGCACCAATTGCCGTTTATTATCGCCTCTTAGTCCGCCCTGGGTTTCAGCATTTAACACAACAGAATGTTAGCCTGGATAATAAAATCAAGAGGCCAGATTCCGAATAATACCTCAACGCGAATATATACCTTGTGAGCTTTTATGAGGCATGACTTTTCGGCACTTAGTTGGATCTATCTTCTAAAAGATATCTCCAATTTCCGCATCCGGCTTCTAAGTGTATTGGGATTAATTCGAAGGAGCTTAGCAGCTCCATCTGTCCCATGAATCTTGCCTTTTGTCAGGTGCAGGGCTTTCTGGATATGCCGGGTCATGGCTTCATCGAGCGGAAGAAGCATTTGATCTTGGGAAAGCAAGGCCGATGGTTCACGGTCTTTATCGGAAAAAGCGAAATGTTCAAATCTCAGTGGTGTACTTTCTTTTTGCCCCCTGCTATGAATAAGCGCACGTTCTATTATGTTTTCCAACTCTCGAACATTGCCAGGCCAATGATAGGCTTTCAGACGCTCAATGCTTCCGGGCAAAATGACCGGTGGAGTGTGAACTTTTAATTCCCTTGACTTTCTTCCAATAAAACAATGAACCAAAGCAGGAATATCTTCTTTCCGTTGCCGTAGCGGCGGAATGATAATCGGAAATGTATTAAGTCGATACCACAAATCCTCCCGAAAAAGCATAGAGTCAATCATCTCTTCAAGATTTCGATGTGTTGCAGTGATAATCCTGACATCTACCGGAATTGGACCAGTTCCACCTACCCGTTCGATCTCTTTATCTTGAAGCACCCGTAACAGCCTAACCTGTGCTGGAAGCGGCAGATCACCAATCTCATCAAGAAAAATGCTTCCTTTGTGCGCCCGTTCAAAGCGCCCTCGTTTTTGGTTTACCGCTCCGGTAAATGCTCCCTTTTCATGCCCGAATAGTTCACTATCCAGAAGATTATCCGGAATAGCGCCACAATTAACTTTAATAAAAGGACCGTCTTTGCGAGAAGACGAATAATGTATAGCATTGGCAATCACCTCTTTGCCCACGCCGGTTTCCCCTAACAGCATTACCGGGCTATCAAGGGGTGCTATCTGTCGAACCATGTCCATGACAGCTTTTAGACCGAAATCTGCTCCGACTATTTCATCTCTTGAATTTAATAATAACTCGCGAGTTAGTTCCTGATTTTCATCATTCAGCATATCTTTCAACTTAAGAACTTCTTGATGCTTCAAAGCATTTGCCATAGCAATGCCGAAAGGCTCTCGCAGCAAAGAGATCAAATGGGCATGAGTTTTTGAAAATTTCTCCTCTCCTTCTGCAATAATCCCTAGCGCCCCTAACCTTTTCTCTTCCACGACAAGAACCATAATCAGAATTGATAGCTTTGATAAATCGGAATGCGAAAAAAGAGTTTTGGCTACTGGATCAAGCCCTGGTCGGTTAATAATCCTAACCTCCTGCCATGCTTTAAGCCCTGATTCAATTCTTTTAATAGCTTCTTTCGAAATTTGCTTAGCGTCGAAAGCTTTTCTGCTCCCGGCACGGGTAACGAAAGCGAGATTTCGAATGATCCCCAAACCCGGTTCGTACAGATTTAGATACATCTCGGAAGCAGGTATGAATTTTTCAATAAACTCCAGACAACGGAGCATGGCTTTCTCAATTTCCAGACTGCTGCAAATCCGCAAGGTTGCCTGCCGGAAAAAGTCATTTTCATCGACCATTATAAGCTCCTCCGAAGAGATTTTCTTGTAAAAAACTATGCGGCCAAAGTGTTACGATATATAACAAGTATTACGATATTTAGCAACTATTTTGTTAAATTTCGTATTCCAGAATTTATCCAAGCTGTAACTCGTTGATAACACGATATAAAAATTTTTGGCACAGATATGGCTATATGTAATGGTAACGCACAGTAATCATTTAACAGAGTCAATCAACTTGATCAATTTGGAGAAAGCAAAATGAGCTTGCTGGAAGTGATAAGCCTTCGCTCGGCAGGAACTATCGAAACGAAAAAAGCTGTGGAAGTTTTAAATCAATTCAAAAGACCGCAGGAAGCAAGAGGAGTGTTGTGCATGAGAGTTTACAACAATGCTCTTTTGGGAAACGACTTGAGCGTACACATTTATTGGGATTCCGATATGACGCACCGGCGCAAAAGCCCCCTCGGATTACAGATAGTTCAATTGTTTAAACGGTTTGGTCTGGTCAATCATAACGTGTGGATGGAAAGAGACTGAGATGGGCAATGATGTCCCATCGGAATAGCTGATAAATATGAAAATCAGAATTCCATCAGTTGGAATGGGTTCATGTCTCGCTAACGTTTTAGATAAAGTGAAAAGAAACCTAAAAAGCTTTTGCATCTGAATCTTGAGTTTAACTGGCTTTTTGCGAACAAAGGAGATTGATTTATGCACATTCACCCCAGATTAACCGGCCATGTAATGTCATTTATAATTACCATTGGGATGAGTCTTGTCATGTCTTTCACAATGACAGCGATCAATGTGGGTTTTGCTGAATACTTTCTTTATGCATGGCTTCGCAGCTGGCTTGTTGGCTTGCTAGTCGGTTTTCCAACGGCTGCTGTAATTGTCCCTTTAGCCCAGAAAGTAGTGATCCGGCAGGATGGAGAAGTCATCAAATTGAAAAACCGTTAGGATGTTAACATGGATAAAAATATTTGGACACGGCACAAAATTATTCGGCTTGCAATTATTTTCATTCCCATAGTTTTCGCCATCTTTCTTTTTGGCAGTTTGGTGATGAGCCGGAAAGAACCAGAAAAACTGCCGCAGAAGGAGAAGGCGCGTGCTGTGCGTATCATCAGGATGCAGCTTGTTGAGTTTATACCCAGAGCCGTGGGCTATGGCACTGTGGAACCCGATCAGGTATGGAATGCTGTTGCTGAGGTCAGCGGCAAGGTAGTGGAAACAAGCACTCTTTTGGAAAAAGGGGCATTTTGTCGGCCAGGTGAGACTCTTATTAGGATCGCCCCCGAAGAGTACCATCTTGTCATCACGCAGATGGAGGCTGACATCCAAGAGACTATAGCGCAACTAGCCGAGCTTAAGCGGCAGGAGCAAAACCTTAAAGCATCCTTAAAAATTGAAGAAAAAACGCTTGAGCTAATCAGGAGGGAGCTTGAGAGGAATAAAAAACTCTTTAAACGCCGTGTTATTTCATCTTCTGAGTATGAGCGTCAAGAACAGGTTTACAACACCCAATTAACTAAAATACAGAATCTGAAAAATTCTTTGAAACTGATCCCCGCTAACCGTCGCAAACTAAATGCAAAACTATCCTCTGATGAAGCAAGGCTCAAAGACGCTAAACTTGATCTGGAATACACTACTATCCAAGCCCCGTTCGATTGTCGTATCAGTGCTGTCAAAGTTGAAAAAGGCCAGTTTGTCTCTCGCGGAGAGGTACTTGCCACAGCTGATGGAACGAGGGTGGTTGAGATTACAGGTCAGTTCCCCATTGACAAGTTAATTAATGTGTTCAGAAATGATGCCGCAAAGATGCCGTCAGATGTTTTCAAACCCCAGGAAATAAGGGAGATTCACAATCTAACACCCGTGGTACGATTTAGCAGCGGTGATTTTTCCACCTTTTGGGAGGCAAGGTTTGTCCGCAGCGATGCAACCATCGATCCTGTAACACGCACTGTCGGCATTATCGTGGCGGTTGATAATCCCTACAAGCATAAACAGCAGAAAGATCAGCCACCATTGGTACGTGGTATGTTCTGCGAAGTGGAAATCAAAGGAAGAAAAATCCCAAATGTGTTGGTCATCCCTCGGATGGCATTGCATGCCGGATATGTCTTTGTGATCGGTCAGGATGAACGCCTTGTTAGGAAACCGGTTGAAATCGATTTCACTCAAAGCAATCTCGTTGTCATCAAGCTAGGGCTTCAGCCAGGGGATAAGGTGGTGGTGAGTGATCTTATTCCTGCTATTGAAGGGATGTTGCTGGAACCTGTTGTTGATGAAAAACTCGAATTGCAGCTTGTGGCAGAAGCCAGGGGAAATACTCCCATCAAGTAACCGTTTTTACATTTAAGGTACAGGACTATGATCAAATACTTCAGTGAACATCCCACGGCTGCTAACCTGTTGATGTTCGGTATCATTGTGATGGGGCTTATGGGTATTCCACAACTGAGGCGAGAGACCCTTCCGGATTTTTCGTCTGACGAGGTAGAGGTGACCGTAAAGTATCCCGGCGCTGCTGCAGAGGACGTGGAGGAGGCAATCTGTAGACGTATCGAGGATGCCGTAGATCTGGTGAACAACGTTGCAGAAATCCGTTCAGAGGCCCAGGAGGGCCTCGGAAGGGTGGTAATCGAGATGGATGAGGGTAAGGATTTTCAAACCTTCATCGATGATATTCGCACAGAAGTTGAGGCCATCGATGATTTTCCGATTCTTGCAGAAGAGCCTATCATTCGTGAGCTTGGACGTACCGATAAGGTGGTAAGCGTCGCCGTAACCGGCCCGATGGAGCCTGCTGATCTCAAGGCATATTGTGAGGATCTGAAACGACGTTTGCGCCGGCAAGAAGGGGTTTCTCTTGTAGGAATCAAAGGATTTTCCGACCACCAGATCCGTATTCGGATTCCCGCACAAACGCTCATGCAGCACGGTTTATCTTTGTCAAAGATAGCAGATGTCATCAGAAACCAGAGCGTGGATATGCCCGCTGGCACTATCGAGACAGCCGAGAGTGATTATCTTGTGCGGATCACAGATGAACGCCGCACAGTCCATGAGTTTGAAGCTCTCGTTGTGGTAGCAGGCGCAAGTGGAGCAGAGATCCGTCTTGGTGATATTGCAGAAGTAAAAGATGTTTTTGAAAAGGATGAGGAAAAAGCTGTCTTTAACGGGCAACAGGCAGGAATTCTGGAGATCTCAAAGACGAAGTCAGAAGACTCCCTTACCGTGCTAGATGGGATCAAACGCTTCATTGATCGAGAAAACCAGATCAAACCACCCATGGTGAAGTTCGCCCTCACCCAGGATACATCCTCCATTGTGCGGGATCGTCTGGATCTGTTAGTAAATAACGGCTGGCAAGGATTGCTGTTAGTGTTTCTGACGACCTGTTTATTCCTTGGCTTCCGGCTGTCATTCTGCGTCTCTATCGCCTTGCCGGTCTCTTTTCTCGGTGCATTTTTCATTTTGCCCCACATAGATTATTCCATTAACATGTTGACCATGGTGGGGCTGCTCATGGCGCTTGGCCTGCTTATCGATAGCGCGATAGTGATATCAGAAAACTTTGCACTACATTTGCAAAAAAATCAATTGTCGCTTGATGCTTCCATCGAGGGCACAAAGGAGGTGAGAGCAGCTGTAATTTCATCTTTTGCTACCACGGTGGTCATTTTCGGGCCACTATCCTTTCTTGGCGGAGATATTGGTAAGATTCTAAGAGTCGTTCCGGTGACACTGATTCTTGTGCTCACTGTGAGCATCGTGGAAGCTTTTCTCATTCTCCCGCATCTGTTGGGAAGATCATTAAGAATGTATGATCCCAAAAAGCGAAACCGTTTTAGGATATGGTTTGATGAGGCTGTGGAAAGGTTCAAAAGTAAGCTCGTAGGACGCCTGGTGGATGCGGCAGTGAAACACCGGTACCTGACTGCTAGTCTGGCCATCTGTGCCTTTATTATTTCCGTGGGCCTGCCCGCCTCCGGGAGGCTGCAGTTTCAGGCCTTCCCGGATCTGGAAGGAGATGTCATCGAGGCCCGCCTTCTCATGCCCCAGGGTACCCCGCTGGGAAAAACGGAAAAGCTGGTCGAAAAGCTCACCAATGCTCTTAATGAGATAAATTTAAAATTCAAGCCCCGGCAACCAAATAGCCAGGATCTCATACGACAGGTGAGCGTGCAGTATAACAGCAATCCTGATGCCGGTGAAAGCGGACCGCATGTGGCCACAGTCTCAGCCGACTTGCTGAGTGCCGATGTGAGAAATGCGAGGGTGGATGATGTTTTAAACATCTGGCGAGAATTGGTTGGAGAGGTGACCGATGTGCTTCAGCTGCGTTTTACCGAACCTGTCATCGGCCCGGCAGGAAAAGCCATTGAAGTCCGGCTAAAAGGAGATGATCTGCAAGAGCTGAAGGCAGCGTCCCTTGAAATGCAAAACTGGTTTGGCCAGTTTAAAGGAGTTTATGATCTTTCTGATGATCTTCGACCAGGCAAGCCTGAAATTAGAATTCACCGCCGAGATGGGGCTACAGTAGTCGGGGTGAATGCTGGCATGCTGGCTGATCAGCTACGCAGCGCGTTCTATGGCAAGACTGCAAGGGAGATTCAGGTGGGCACCGAAACCTATGAGATTGATGTGCGCATCGCCAAGGAAGATCAGGACAGTCTCGCCGATTTGGAATATTTTCATATGACCCTTCCTGATGGCTCACAGGTACCCATTGGTTCCGTGGCCCTGTTGGAGCAAGGACGGGGTTATGCGAGTATTTCAGGGGTTAACGGACAGCGCACTGTGACTGTAACCGGCGAGGTGGATACCCGACAAGCCAATGTTGCTCAGCTCATCAGCAAGCTAGAAAAGGAATTTTTCCCGAAGCTGCATAAAAGCTATCCTGCAATCACTGTTTCCATTGAAGGGGAGAGTAGCGAGGCCGCCACCACCGCAAGATTCATTCTGAATGCCTTTATGATCGGTGTAATTGGTATCTTTATACTGTTAAGCTATCAATTCCGTAGTTACAGCGAGCCACTCATTGTCATGGTGGCCATTCCCTTTGCCCTGATCGGTGTTATCTGGGGTCATCTCCTCATGGGCCTTAATCTCACCATGCCGAGCATCCTCGGCTTTGTTGCCCTTGCTGGTATTGTGGTCAACAATTCCATCCTGCTCGTTGAATTCATCAAGATTAAAAGACGTGAAGGTGCTTCAATACCGGACGCAGCCTGCAGTGCATCTCGCCAGCGTTTTCGGGCAATGACTATCACTACACTCACAACCATTGCAGGGCTCCTGCCCTTGCTCTTCGAACGGAGTCTGCAGGCCCAGATTCTCATCCCATTGGTGACGAGCGTTGTATTCGGTCTATTGTCCGCTACCATATTAGTTATATTCGTCATCCCAGCGCTATATACCATCCTCGGTGATATGCATCTTGTGGCCAAAGTGGAGGGGAAAGTTGTTTGATAAAACGATGCAAATTACCTTATTCTGCGATTGTTATGATGTTTTTTTTAGATGGAAAACTTCCTCTACTGAAAGGGACTACAGAGTACATCGTGTATCTAAACAATTTAAAAAGACTCCCTTGTTAAAAAATAGATCGCTACAATATCCAAATGTAATCACATTTAAAGATATTTTCTGAAGGAGAACGTCATAAATCTTTAAACTGATGCAAATTGACTATAACGTGCAGAGAAAGTCTAATTTGTCAGATTCCAAAAATTAGCCCAGGCGTGCTCCAAAGATCGTGTGAGATCCTATAAATATCATTTAGTCTAAAAAATTGGGATTCGCAAATTAGAACCATAGGCCAGAGACACTCTGCTCATTTCAAAAAAAGCTACTTATTATAAATAGCATCAGCCAATGTAACAAATTTTGGCTTGCCTAAAATTTTATAAACCGTGCCTTAATTTAAACATTGAAATAATTGAAGATTACACACTCAAACCTTAAG
>JASFGM010000026.1:0-12387 GCA_050123755.1 Desulfobacterales bacterium | reverse complement strand
AGCATAGAGGAACTGCGCGCCAACCAGGAGATCAAGGAAAAGTACCTGATGATTTAAAATGCCGCCAACTTTTTGCCGCTCAAATACCCTGTTTTTGCAGCAAGGATAAAGCTTTAAAAAATTTAAGAATCGGAAAAGGAGATAAGCGTGAAATGACTTCGGATTGCCTTTTGGAAAATAAAGTCATCTTGGTGGTAGATGATGAGCATGATGTTCTGGAGACCATCGAGGAAATGCTCAGCATGTGCCGAATACACAAAGCAACCGATTATGTCACTGCACTTCAGTATCTCTTGAGCTACACGTATGATATTGTCATTCTGGATATTATGGGCGTCGATGGTTTTTCTTTGCTCAGAAAGTCCGTCTCCAGAGGCTTTCCAACGGTGATGCTGACCGCCCATGCCTTAACACCAGAGGCGCTGAAAAAATCGATCAAACTCGGCGCCGTGTCTTTTCTCCCCAAAGAAAAAATGTCGGAGCTGGAGTTGTTTTTGGAAGATGTTGTATTGGGTGGCGGTACGTCCGTCTGGGGGAAGCTGTTCGATAAACTCGGCTCATTATTCAATAAGCGTTTTGGACCAGATTGGAAAGAACGCGACGCATTTTTCAGAGAGTTTGAAAAGGAATTAAAATCAAGTCCAAAAGACGCATCCTAACGAGCTCAGCCGTTCGAAGTCGCACTCACAAAGAGATTACTTCTTGATCGTTCTAATCATCAAGCATAACTTATCAAATTTAGGAGAAGTCAATGAAAAACCGAAGAAAACTCGGCAGAGGCGTGGCGATAATCGGGGCCGGTATGTCCAAATTCGGCATGTTCAGGGATAAAGATTCCAAGGATCTGTTTGCCGATGCTTTCAGAGAAATGATCGAATCGGTGGACAAGGGAGTAGATCCGAAGGAGATCGACGCCCTCTATTTAGGGAATTTTAGTAATGACTACTTTATGCGTCAGTCTCACTGGGGACCGATTATTTCGGATCTGGTGGGTATTGCGCCCAAACCGGCGACCCGAACTGAAGGCGCCTGTGCCTCCAGTGCGCTGGCATTCCGAGAGGGTGTTTTTGCCATCGCCTCCGGGTTTTATGACATTGTTTTGGTGGGTGGGGTAGAAGAAATGTCCAAACGGACCACCGAGGAGGTGGCTGAGGGATTGGCGCTTGCTACGGTTCCGTATGAAGGGCGTGCGGGTTTTACCTTCCCCGGTGTTTTTGGTGCCGTGGCCACGGCCTATTTTGCAAAATACGGCGCGAATCGCGAGCATCTTATGGATATCACCATCAAAAGCCACAATAATGCACCGCTTAATCCCAAAGCTCAGTTTCCCGTTACGATCCAGGATCTGATGAACAAAAAAAAGGAAAGCTTAAAAAAGAGGGAGGGCACAGCACCGGAGTGGCAGACCGAAAAGGATTTTCTCGGTGATCCCCGTGCAAATCCTGTCGTCGCCTGGCCCATGCACCTTTTTGATTGTTGTCCGATCAGTGATGGGGCCAGCTGCATGTTGCTGGTTGCCGAGGAGATCGCTAAAAGCTTTACGGACCATCCGATTTATGTGTCCGGTTTAGGGCAGGGAAGCGGCAGAGGTTTTCATGCCAGTGATGATCTGACCTATTTCGAAGCAACGCGGTATGCCGCCCAGGAAGCTTACGGCATGTCGGGCCTCACACCGCAAGACATACAGTTCTCCGAAGTACACGACTGCTTTTCGATTGCAGAACTCGTGCACATCGAAGATCTGGGTTTCTTCAAACCCGGTGAAGGCTACAAGGCAGTTGCAGAAGGCGCAACGCGATTGGACGGTATAAAGCCAATCAATACATCGGGTGGGCTAAAGTGTAAGGGACATCCTGTCGGAGCCACCGGGATTTCCCAGCTGTATGAGGTTTGGACTCAACTCCGAGGCCAGGCCGGCCCACGGCAGGTGCCCGTCAGTGATTTGCGCATCGGCGCGGCGCATAATTTGGGCGGCACCGGCGGAACCTGCACCTTCACCATTCTGGAAAGGAAATAAAACCATGGATGAGAGAGCATTTAGTGATATCGCTTATGAACAGTACCTGAAAGAAGAAAGGCTCATGGGATCCAGGTGCCAAACATGTGATGCCCGCTATGTGCCCCCCCGCTCTATTTGTGTCAAATGCTTCAGCTCGGATATGGAATGGGTGGAGATGAAAGGGAAGGGGCACCTGGCTGCTTTTACCTGTATAACCGTTGCCCCGCCCTTCATGATTGCGCAGGGATACAATCGCAAAAATCCCTATATCTCCGGCGTTGTGGAGTTAGAAGAGGGGGGGCGGGTGGATGCGCGTATCGAAGGCGTGGATCCCGGGAAACCAGAAGAAATTAAAGTGGGCATGCCGCTTAAAGTAAAGTATTTGCACGTGGAAGTGGGAGAAGAAAAGCAAACCTATTTAGCGTTTGAGCCTTTATAACTCAATTTTCGCAACGCTTTTTGATGGCTGTGGCTTAACTGGCCGGGAATTGGTTCATACTTAAGGTGTGAATTGGGCAGGCCGCGTCATTTTCTTCCAGGCGATATGAATCTATTCAGAGGTGATGTGACCCACTATTTGGGATAGGTGTAATAATGGATAAATTAATAAGGGCCATACCATCTATCCCAAATAGTGGGTCACGAGGAGCAAATGGTGCTGCTTACCCACATATCGCCTTCCAGAAAATAACACGGCCTGCCCAGTTCACATCTGATTTTAAGTCTAATACACAAAGGCTTATGGCGTTTTGCGAATGGAGCGTACGAAACTTGAGTTATAACTATATCCGTCTTAAAAAGGGAGGTACCAATGCGCCTGAAGGATAAGGTTAGCCTTATCACCGGAGGTGCTGCCGGTATCGGCAAGACCACTGCGGAGCGATTTGCGGAAGAAGGCGCCCGGGTGGTGATCTGTGATGTGGATCAGGATACAGGCGAATCGGTAGTTAAAGATATCGGCCATGATGCTGAATTTTATCGGGTTGATGTTACCGACAAAGCGTCAGTTGAGGAATGGATCAAAAATGTAAGCGATCATTTGGGTCGAATTGATGTGCTCGTCAACAACGCCGGTATTTTGCGCGATAGTTTGCTGGTAAAAATGAAAGCAGGCGAATTGGTAAAACAGATGTCCGCGGATGACTTTGATCTGGTTGTGGCAGTCAATCTCAAAGGGGTCTTTAATTGTACTCAGGCGGTTGCCCCTATCATGATCCGGCAAGGGGGCGGTGTGATCCTGAATGCCGCCTCGATTGTCGGAATTGACGGGAATTTAGGCCAGACCAATTACGTTGCCACCAAGGCCGGTGTGATCGGGATGACCAAAGTGTGGGCGCGAGAACTGGGGCGCTACAATATTCGCGTTAATGCGGTTGCACCGGGATTTACCGCCACCGACATTTTGACCTCGATGCCCGATAATGTATTAGCGGGCATGAAAGCGCGTACGCCGCTGGGACGCCTGGGAAAACCTCATGACATTGCCAATGCCTATCTTTTTCTGGCATCAGAAGAGGCCAGTTTTATTACCGGAACGGTCTTGCGGGTAGACGGCGGTATTGTGGTCGGAACCTGACACGAACAAAGCATCAATCTTTTTTTAATACCTTCGCTCTTAATTCTCTTTTCAAAATCTTTCCGGTTGGCCCCTGAGGAAGCGAATTTACAAACTCGACCATTCGGGGTGCTTTGTATTTTGCAATATGGGTTTTCACATATTCAATGATTTCTCCTTCTGTGGCCTGGGCACCTTCTTTGACCACGATATATATTTTGAGCGCCCGTGATGATGAGATCCTGTTTGCGGTCCACCACATTGATGGCAAAATTATTAAACAACGGCAGGGCACACAACAACCCATCTTCATGGGTGAACTTATTAAAATCACTCATGGCCTGCACGCAGGTCAGGATCGACCGATGGCTTTGAGCGGCGCCTTTGCCGATATCCAGTTTTTTTAGGCCAGCGGCCAATATATTGATTTTTTCATTTAATTTTTCATATGACCCGTTGGACGCTTCAAAAATCATAGCTGTTTTTTCAGAATAGGCCTTGACTGTGTTATTGAGCATTTCGCCGATGAGTTGCATGGCGCACTCCTTTTCGTTCTGATTGTTTTGTGCTCACCTTGCAAGGATCAATGCGAGAGAAGATCTTTACATCCGCTGCGTTCCAAATGTATATTAATTCAGAAAAAAAGTTCAACCAAATAATCAGATTCGACAACCTTTATTTACAACCCATTAAGATATTGCTATGCTGGCAACATTCTCAAATTGTTCACTTTAATTTTCTATCAACATACATATTATAAAGGACAGACATCATGGATGATGTTCATAAAATTTTTAGCCAATTTAAAGAAGAATTTCCCGAAATTCATTCCAAACAAGAATCCTTGGGAAAAGAAATTCACGAAAATGGCGGGCCTTTAGACGAGAAAAGTCGATGGCTGATCAAAATTGCCATTTCCGGTGCCTGCAACCATA
Source organism: Desulfobacterales bacterium (assembly GCA_050123755.1). GTDB lineage: Bacteria > Desulfobacterota > Desulfobacteria > Desulfobacterales > JAHEIW01 > JAHEIW01. The sequence continues at coordinate 7,898 of JASFGM010000026.1, read as the reverse complement.
AACGCGCGCTTGAGACCCATATTCGCAAAGCAATGGCGGCGGGTGTTGACGAAGCTGAAATCGAGCATGCCTTACTGCTGCTGATCCCGACTGCCGGTTTTCCGGCTTTTATGAAGGCCTATACTGTATTGAAGGGCATAAAATAAACTGTCATTCTTACGAATGGAATTTTAATAAATCTAACATTCGAGTTAAGTCCCGCGTGCCAGTTATCTGTTGCGTTTCGGGTTACAACAACTGACGACGGACCACAGACCACGGACCCATTTTTAGTTCTTCGTTGCGTATTGAATTTTTGCCACGGACAACGGACAACAAACCACGGACCTTTTTTTAAGGTGTACAAAGTGAAACCGACTTCAAAACAGGATATTCGTGATCAAATTTCTAAATTCTTCAATTTCATTAAAGTTGATATCTGGCGGATTCGACTTGCGGATCTTCCCTTTGGCAAATCGTTTCTAATCAAACAGCTCCGAATCATTATTCTGGCAATTCGCGGCTATGATGAGGACAAATGTTTCTTTCGGGCATCTTCACTGACCTTTTATACACTGCTATCCATCGTTCCGGTGGCGGCCATGTTTTTTGGTATCGCCAAGGGGTTCGGATTTGAAAAGATACTTGAAAAACGGATATATGAAAATTTTCCAGGTCAACAAGAAGTCCTTTCACAGGTCCTTAACTTTTCCAATTCTCTTTTGCAGGAAACGCGAGGCGGGCTTATCGCCGGTATTGGTTTGGCGGTTCTTTTCTGGTCGGTTTTAAAAGTTCTTAATCATATCGAAAGATCGTTTAACGACATCTGGGAAATCAAGGTTGGCCGCAGCTGGGGCAGGAAATTCGGAGATTATTTGTCAATTATGCTCCTCAGCCCTATTTTTATAATCATGTCCGGCAGTTTAACGGTATTTATTACCACCCAGGTTGAGCAGATAACGCAAAGGATTGCTTTGCTGGGAATGTTCAGTCCGGCAATTTCTTTTTTGTTAAAATTTATACCTTATGCGCTGATCTGGGCGCTATTCACTTTTCTCTACATCGTTATGCCCAATACCAAGGTTAATTTTAAGGCAGGCTTACTCGGTGGTGTGGTTGCCGGAACGATTTACCAGATTGCCCAGTGGGTTTATATCAGCTTTCAGGTCGGAGCTGCCAGATATAATGCCATATATGGGAGCTTTGCCGCACTGCCGTTGTTTTTGATGTGGGTTCAGATCAGCTGGTGGATTGTGCTTTTTGGCGCCGAGCTGTCCTTTGCAAATCAAAACGTCGATACCTATGAGTATGAACCGGATTGTCTTAAAATCAGTCCCGCCTATAAACGCTTGTTGACCCTTCAAATTGCCCATTTGTTGGTCAAAAACTTTTGGAATGGCAAAAAACCGTTAGCTTACTCCCAAATTTCAAATCATCTGAACATGCCGGTTCGCCTTGTGCATGATATTATTTTCGACCTGGTTGAAAGCGGTCTGGTCTCAGAAACCAAGACAAAATCAGATAAGGAATTCGCCTATCAACCGGCCCGCGATATCAGTACGCTGACCATTAAAACCATTCTCGAAGCTCTCGATCAAAATGGTACCGATGACATTCCGGTTGCCAAAACCGAGGACTACCGAGCATTGTCGGAAGCACTGAAAAATTTCAGCGACGCCATGGAAAACTCGCCGGCCAATAAGCTCTTAAAGGACATATAAAACGCGTTCATTTCTTGTCCGGGCAAACCGGAAGCTATATTTAGGAAGGCAAAGACAAATTGATTAAAATAATTGGGAGTGAGGGGATCGCTTTATCTGATTATTCGGCGAAAGAGCTCACCGCGGGAAAAGGCGTCAGGGTTGAAATCCAAAAAAGTATGAGCGGGTGGTCCTGGTGTCGGACCGAATCTGGCGAAGAAGGCTGGCTACCGGATGATGTAATCGGATTTTCAAAAAAATAAATTGTAGGAAGGCCGATTAAGTTCTAATCTTGGCGACTACTCTTTTATTCGTAACTGGCTGGCAAAAAAACACGCAACAAAATGCTTATTTCGAATTTCCCTGAATTCCGGTTCCCTGTTACTGCAAATATCTCTGGCAAAGAGGCAGCGGGGGTGAAAGCTGCAGCCCGGCGGGGGATCGATGGGGCTGGGAACGTCTCCTTTTAGAATTATCCTTTGATTACTTTTTAGCGCAGGATCGGGAACGGGCACCGCAGATAAGAGGGCCTGGGTATAGGGGTGAAGCGGTGTCTTGTAAAGGGCTTTGCTGGGTGCAAACTCTACGATTTTGCCCAGATACATGACGGCCACGCGATCACTGACATGTTCGACTACACTTAAATCATGGGATATGAAAAGGTAGGTCAGCCCAAAATCATCCTGAAGATCTTTGAGTAGATTAATGACCTGCGCCTGTATTGATACATCCAGCGCGGACACGGCCTCGTCGCAGACGATCAGCTTGGGTTGCAGCGCCAGCGCTCGGGCGACCCCGATTCTTTGGCGCTGACCACCGGAGAATTGATGGGGATAGCGACGCATGTGCTCTTTACGCAGCCCGACTACCCGCAATAACTCGAGTACCTTTTCTTCTCTTTTCTTTCTGCTTCTCATCCCGTGGACAAGCAGAGGCTCGCCAATGATGTGCGATACCGTTTTGCGGGGGTTGAGGGAAGAGAAAGGGTCCTGGAAGATGATTTGCATATTTTGGCGCAATGCCTGCATCTTATTCTTATCGTAGCTGAGAATGCTTTCACCTTCGAAAAAGATTTCACCGGATGTGGGCTCTTCCAGACGCAGGATCGCTCTGCCGAATGTCGTCTTACCACAGCCCGATTCTCCCACCAGCCCCACGGTTTCGCCCTCATCGATGGTCAAACTGACGTCATCAACAGCTTTAACCGCGGCGATTTCCTTGAGAAAAACGCCGCCTTTGATGGGGAAGTGTTTAACAATATTTTTGGCTTCGAGCAGGATTTTAGGCATATTTCAAACACCTTACAAAGTGATTGTCCCTGACTTGATACATTTCGGGTTCCTTACGACGGCAGTCGTTAAAAACATCCGGGCAGCGGTCGTTGTACAGGCAGCCGGGGGGCAAATTTAGCAGGGAAGGCACGACACCGGAAATTGTTTTAAGCCGCTTTTCTTTACTATCTCGGCCCAGCACGGGGATCGATTGAAGAAGTCCCACTGTGTAAGGATTTTTCGGGTTGGCATAAAGCGTTTTGACGTCCGTGTATTCCATGACTTTGCCGGCATACATGACCGCCACATTTTGGGCCATCTCGGCAATGACGCCCAGATCATGGGTGATAAACAGGATGGATGCGCCGGTTTCCGTTTTAAGTTTGTTCATCAAATCCAGAATTTGGGCCTGGATGGTTACATCCAGGGCGGTGGTGGGCTCATCGGCGATCATCAACTTCGGGTTGCAGGCCAGCGCCATAGCGATCATCACGCGCTGTCGCATCCCGCCGCTCATCTGATGTGGATAGTCGGATAGCCGTGTTTCAGCTGCCGGGATGCCGACCAGGTGAAACATTTCGATCACGCGTTCACGGGTTTCACTGCGGGACAGCCCCTGGTGCAGTCGGATGACTTCTGCGACCTGTTCGCCCACCGGAAAAACCGGGTTAAGCGATGTCATCGGTTCCTGGAAAATCATCGAGATTTGATTGCCCCGAATTTTGCGCATCTGATATTCAGAGAGATCCAGCAGCTTTTTGCCTTCGAATAAGATCTCTCCGCTCTCAATTTTTCCGGGTGGATCCGGTATCAGTCGAATAATGGAATGAGCGGTGACACTTTTGCCGCAGCCGGATTCTCCCACCAACCCCAACGTTTCACCTGACTTGATCGTCAAGCTGACATTGTCAACGGCTTTGGCCACAAACCCGCGAACATAGAAATACGTTCGCAGGTTTTTTATTTCCAACAGGTCATTGTTTTGCATAAAGCCTAATCTTAATCCCTGAGCCTGGGGTCCAGAGCGTCTCTGAGACCGTCACCCAGGAGGTTGAAGCCCAGGACTGCGAAAAGAATTGCCAATCCCGGAAATGTCATTACCCATGACGCCCGCAGGATCAGGGCGCGGCTTTTGGCAATCATGGCGCCCCATTCCGGTGTGGGCGGTTGGGCGCCCAATCCCAAAAAGCTCAAGGCGGCCATATCCAGGATGGCCGATGCAAATCCCAGGGTGGTCTGGACGATCAAGGGGCCCAGGCAGTTGGGTAAAATGGCAATAAAAATAATGCGAAAATCACGGGCACCGATGGCCCGGGCGGCGCTGACATAGTCTTTCTCACATTCCTCCAGCACACTGCCGCGCACAATGCGTGCAAAACGCGGGATATAGGTGATCGCGATCGCAATCATAGCGTTTTGCAGGCTGGGCCCCAGGTAGGCCACGACCACAATTGCAAGCAGAATGTAGGGAAAGGCCAGGATAATATCCATGATACGCATGATGATGCTGTCCCGCCACCCTTTGTAATAGCCGGAGATGCATCCCAGCAGAATGCCGCAGAAAAATGCAAGGCCGACGCTGATGACCGCCACAACCAATGAGACGCGTGCACCGTAAATCAGTCGCGAGAGGATATCCCGGCCCAAATCATCGGTGCCCAGAATATTTTTCCAGGTGCCGGTCGCATGCCACACCGGGGGCTTGAGCTGGTCGTAAAGGGATGTTTCAACCGGGTCGTGAGGGGTCAGATAAGGGGCCAAAATGGCACAGAGGATAAAAATCGTTATGATCACAAGACCCAGCACGGCGGTTTTGTTGCGCCACAGCTGACTGACCTGGTCAAAAAACGGGTGCCGGTCTTCCGGATTTTTTTTTGGCTTCGTATTTTTCATATTGAATTGTGTTTGGTGTTTAGTGTTTGGTGTTTGGAAGCTTGGCTGCTAATGACTAAACACGAAATACAAAACACAAAACACGAACCTACTTCACACTGATTCTGGGGTTGATAACGGCATACAGTACGTCCACACAAAGGTTAATTATAATAAAGATCGTGGCAATGAACAGGGTGCCGCTGCGGATGACCATATAGTCTCGTTGCATCACGGCGTCATACATCCACTTGCCCACCCCGGGCCAGGCAAAGATGGTCTCCGTCAGAATCGCCCCACCCAGGAGTACGCCGAACGAAAGGCCGATGGTGGTGACCACCGGAATCAGCGCGTTGCGCAGGGCATGCTTGTAAATGACGATAAATTGTGAAAGCCCCTTGGCTTTAGCGGTTTTGATGTAATCCTGGCGCAGCACTTCCAGCATCGAAGAGCGGGTCATGCGGGCGACGATGGCCGTCGGAATCGTGCTCAGGGTAACCGCCGGCATGATGATGTGCCAGATCGCATCCCGCAGTGCCGCCCAGTTGCGGGTTAATATCGCATCCAGGATATAGAAGTTGGTGATGACCTCAAGATCTATACCGACACTCAATCTGGAGGACATGGGCAGCCAGCCCAGATTTAAGGCAAATATGAGCATAAACACGAGCCCCAGCCAGAAAATGGGCATACTGACCCCTGCCAGGGCTCCGAGCATACTGACGTAATCAAATATGGAATATTGTTTGGTGGCGGAGATAATGCCGAGGATCATGCCGGCAATACAACTGATGAACATGGCCACAATGGAGAGCTCGATGGTGGCCGGAAAACGCTGCTTGATCTCGATCCAGACTTGTTGGCGCGTCCAGATGGTTTCTCCCAAATCGCCCTTCATCAATTGTTTTAGAAACAGTCCGTATTGAACATACAGCGGCTTGTTGAGACCCAGATGCTCGCGAATTTGCTGCAAAGCTTCTTCCGAAGCGCGCTCCCCCATCAGCAGTTCAGCCGGATCCCCCGGCGTAAAGTGCAGCATCAGAAACACCAGGATGGATACGCCCAGCAGCGTGGGGATTAATACGAATATTCTTCGGATGATATAAGCAAGCATTGTGAGCTTTGATTATGGTCTTTTGTAATATATTTGTTGGACGTGATACTGAATTGCATTTTACCCGCTAAACTCTGAATCTCTATACCAAAAAAAACTGGATGTAAACAAAAAAGGGAAAGAAGATATCCCTCTTTCCCTTTTTTCAGGTCGTAAAACGATAAAAGTTTTCTACTGCAGCCAGACGTTTTTCAGCCGGACAGAGCCGGTTGGATGCAGTTTGAAGTCCATGACATTATTGCGAGCCGGCCAGATGACCGTGGAGTGCGCCACACTGATCACCGGGACTTCATCATAGATGAGCTTTAAAGCCTTTTTGTAAATCTCGGCGCGCTTGTTCTGATCGATGGTTTGCTTTCCCTGTGTCATCAGGTCATGATACTCTTTGTTGTGCCACTGGGTTCTGATGGATGACGATGCCAGACCATCGAAGAGGACCGCCAGGAAATTGTCCGGATCACCGTTGTCGCCGGTCCAGCCCAGTTGAAACAGATCCATATCTTCCGGTTGTTCGCGCTGGCGCTTCAGATAGGTGCCCCATTCGTAGCTGACCACCCGGGATTTGATGCCGATTTTGGCGAGATCACCCGACATGGCCACCCCGATTTTCAATCCATCCGGGTTGTAGGGTCTGGGAACCGGCATGGACCACAGGGTAATTTCCGGCAACCCCTTGCCTTCCGGGAATCCAGCCTTGGCCAGTTCGGCCTTGGCCAATTCTACATCGTATTTAAATCCGGGCACTTCCTCGTTGTAGCCCCACATGGTGGGTGGAATCGGATTTTTGGCAACCTGTCCCATACCCTGGTAGAGGTTGTCTACGATGGCCTTGCGGTTGATGGCGTGCGCAATTGCTTTACGCAGATGGAGGTTGCTCTTCCAGGGTTCCTTGGTGTGGTTGAAGGAAAGGTAGCCGATATTCATGCCCGGCTGCGTGGGGAGTTTTATATTTTTATCTTCCTTTGCGAGCTTAATATCAGCCGGATTGGGAAACTGGCAGATATGGATGCTGCCGGCCTTCAATTCCAGAAAACGCACCGAGTTTTCCGGAATCGAGCGAAAGACGACTTGGTCCAGATAGGGGCCGGCGGCTTTGTCCCAATAGTTTTTGTTTTTTGCAAGGATGATGCGGTCGTCCTTGACCCATTTGACGAAACTGAACGGACCGGTTCCGACGGGATTGCGCAAAAACTCTTTGGGATTTTTCATAAAAGCCGTCGGGCTGATGATGTCGGCAAAGTCCATGCCCATATTGGCCAGAAACGGTGCTTCGACTCTTTTGAGCTTGAAGACAACCGTATACTCGCCGGTGGCTTCGACGGCGCCGATGGTATCGTCCATCTCCATGGATACCCAGTATTCGGGCGTGCGATCCTGCGCCGGAATATCCCAGCCCTTGCCGTGAAATTTGACATTGCGGTCTTTCATCATGCGGCCAATCGAAAAAACCACCGCGTCGGCATTGAAGGGCGTTCCGTCGTGGAACTTGACGCCTTTGCGCAGCTTGAAGGTATAGGTTTTGCCGTCGGCAGAGATCTCCCAGGACTCGGCCAATCCGGGTTCTAGAGCGGTGGATTCATCCTTATAGGCAACCAGCGCTTCATATATGTTGTCACATACCAAAAACGAATTGCCGTCGGTTTCATAGGCCGGATCCAGTCCGACGCTGTCACCGCCACGACCAAAAATCAAGGTGCCCCCGGATTTGGGCGCCGCCAGCACCATACCTGAACACAGAAAAACAAACAGGGTTGAAAATAAAATGATTTTTTTTAACATACGTTAGTCCTCCTTTTTATGGGTTAACGATTTCTTCAAAAAAATCCCAGTGCCGAATAGACACCCTGCTGATTATCAAAATTGAATTTAATTGTCAAAAGATAAACGGTCGAAAGCTCCGGTGCCCTCCGGTGCCATTGCATAACCTATATCTTTTTCTTTTTATTGAACCGCAATAGCGAG
>JASFGM010000025.1:0-12505 GCA_050123755.1 Desulfobacterales bacterium | reverse complement strand
CGGGATCCGACGCCTACAGCCACACTTTGACCAGGCCGCACTCTGGTCCCGGGACTGAAGCTGGCAAACTCATCGCGAACAGCTTGGGCCACATTGTTAATAGATGATACATCGAAACGTTGCTGGATATGATAAAGGGATGGAAAATGCATCGCTTTTTCCTTATAGAGGCAAAGATATGTTACGAGAATGTTTTAATCAACTCAACTATGGATTTAGCTTTATCGCTTTTAATCCAAGATTGCAAATATCTCTGGCTTCAAGCGCGTAATCTTACAAATGGGAAGTTCCGATCAAAAACGCTAGCATTTTAAATTTTAAGCTTGACTACGTCACCCTTTTTGTGGAAAAGCCTTGCAAGCATTTGTTGTAAATTGACAAAACCGACTCTCGCATTTTCATATCTGGCTTAAAGGGATGATTAAAACTAAGTTTGGCGATCCTGAAGATCATCGCATGCTTGGGTGATATCTTCGGCTCTATTCTTCGGAGAATATCCAGTGAAATGCCCAAAATGCCAGTTTAAGAATCCAGCACAAGCCAAATTCTGCATGGAATGTGGCAATCGATTAGAGTTGTGTTGCCCGAATTGCGGGTCGGTAACGCCGAGTATTGGAAAATTCTGTCTTGAGTGCGGTCACGATCTGCGCAAACCCCTCAAAACTTCTCCCATCTATTATTCTGAACCTCAATCTTATACGCCCGAGTTTTTAGCTGATAAAATCCTGACCACCCGGAGTTCTATCGAGGGTGAACGCAAACTGGTAACCGTGTTTTTTGCGGATGTGGCAAATTTCACATCTATTTCCGAGAAGTTAGACCCCGAAGAAGTCCATCGGATAATGGATGGAACTTTTATGATCTTGATGAATGCGATCCATAAGGTTGAAGGCACCGTCAACCAATTCACCGGAGATGGCGTCATGGCTCTATTTGGAGCGCCAGTAGCCCATGAGGACCATGCGTTGCGAGCCTGCTATGCATCATTGTCGATTCAGAAATCGATCCAAGGATATGCAGACATCATAAAAGATGGGTATGAAGTTGATTTTTCCTTGCGAATGGGGCTCAATTCGGGGCCGGTAATCGTGGGATCAATCGGAGATGATCTGCGGATGGATTACACCGCCATTGGCGACACGGCCAATCTTGCGGCCAGGATGGCCAGTCTGGCCAAACCAGGCAGTATTTTTGTATCCAGCAACACCCGGAAACTTGTGAAGAATTTTTTTATTTTTGAACCCCTGGGGAAGATTGATGTGAAAGGCAAAGATGAGCCCCAGGAGACATTTGCGCTGATCAATAAGAGTGAAGTTGGGACCCGGATAGAAGCCTCAGTGGCCAAGGGTCTAACGAAGTTTGTGGGTCGCAAAAACTCAATGGCTAAGATTAAGGCGGTATCTGATAAGGTCCGATCCGGTGCGGGACAGGTCGTTGGTGTTGTAGGCGAAGCCGGTGTAGGGAAATCAAGATTCCTGCTTGAATTTAAGAACTTACTTCCTCAAGATGAAATCATTTATCTTGAAGGAAGATGCCTGCATTACGGTGGCTACATGGCGTACTTGCCCATATTGGATATTTTGAAATCCTGCTTTAAGATCGCTGATGGAGATCAGGGGTTTTTAATCAAGCAAAATATAGAAGATAATATCATTAAGCTTGATGAGACGCTTGAGGGCACCATCCCTGCCTTTCAAGAGCTTTTTTCTCTAAAGGTGGAAAGTGAAGATTTTTTTAAGCTGGAACCAGAGCAGAAAAGGGAAAAAACCTTTGAAGCCATCCGGGATCTTTTTATTCGGTTAAGTCAGCAAAAATTCCTTGTGCTTGCGATCGAGGATCTCCACTGGATTGATAAAACATCAGAAGAATTTCTAAGCTATTTGATCGGATGGTTGGCCAACACCCGTATATTACTGGTACTTCTTTATCGATCCGAATATGATCATCAATGGGGCCGCACGTCCAATTACAGCGAGATTGGCCTCAATCAGCTTGGCACTGCTTCCAGCACTGAGCTGGTGCAGGCCCTGCTAGAAGGTGGCGAGGTGGCACCAAAGCTCCGGCAGCTGATTCTGGAAAGGGCTGCTGGAAACCCGCTCTTTATAGAAGAATTCACCCACACGTTACTCGAAAACGGGTACATTGAGAGTAAAGATCAGAAGTATGTTTTAAGCCACCTCGCTTCGGATATACAGATACCGGAAAACATTCAGGGCCTCATTGCAGCGCGAATCGATCGAGTGGAGGAAAATCTTAAACAAATAATGCAGGTGGCGTCTGTGATTGGGCGGGAGTTTGCCTACCGGATCCTACAGAGCACCATGGGAATAAACGAAGATTTAAAACCCCATCTTTATAACCTCCAGTCTCTGGAGCTCATCTATGAAAAAAACCTCTTTCCCGAGCTGGAATATATCTTCAAACACGCTCTCATCCAGGAAGTGGCCTATTACAGCCTGCTGGCCTCACGTCGCAAGGAGTTGCACAGCAAAGTAGGCCAGGCGATGGAGTCAATCTTTTCCGAGCGCCTGTCTGAATTCAGCAGTATCATCGGGGGGCACTTTCTGCAGGGTGAAAGATGGGAGCGAGCATTTTACTTTTTGGATAAGGCCGGGGATGCAGCTGCCCGGCTGTTTGCCCATGCCGAAGCGAGGGTTCACTTTGCTCACGCGCTCAAGGCTTTGGCTCATTTGGAAAATACAGAGGATAATCGCAGAAAACGCGTAGACACAATTATAAAACAAACCATCTCATCTTGGCGTGCTGACTCGCCGGAACAGAATCTCAAACGCCTGGCCGAAGCGGAAAAACTGGCAAACGAATTAAATACCGCCGAAGGGACTTCGGAGGATGACCGCCTGCGCTTAGCGCGCGTCCATTTCTGGTTGGGCCGGGTCTACTATTCACGTGGCGAAATGCCTAAAGCGATGCAGTATTTCAAGCAAGTACTGCCGATCGCTCAGGAGGCAGCCGAACCTGAACTTATAGCCATCCCGTCAGGTGCCATTGGCCAGGCAATGGCCATTCAAGGGCATTTAGGAAAAGCCACAACGCTTCTGGGCCAGGCGATCTCACTATTTGAAAAAGCAGCCAACTGGCCGGAATGGATTCAGGCGATGAGCTTTCGCGGTTCTGCCGTTGTGGGGATGGGCAACTACGCGCAGGGGATATCTGAAGTAAAACTAGCCCTGTCGCGGGCCAAGGAGATAAATTCCCTCACCGGAATTAGTGTTAGCAACAATTGTCTGGGTTTCGCCCACTTCTTTGGCGGTGATCTTAACCTAGCCATCGAAACCGCACAGGCGGCAGTGATGGCGGCTGAACAATCCGGTGACCGGATTTATGTCTATGTTGGATACGGCTTGTGGGCTTGGGCCGCAGGGCGTGCCGGCCAACTGGAGGTTGCGACCGACTGTATGGCGCGCTCACAGGAGGTCGCTCTGGAACTGGGTGGCCAAATCATCATGGCTGACGTATTTACCACTGCAAAAGCAGAAATTGCTTTGAATATGAAATGCTTCGATGAGGCTCTTGGCCTGGCAAAGCAGGCGGTAAATATCGCCCAGAAAATGGGTGGTATCTGGGGCGAAGGTATTGGCCGGCGTGTATGGGGGCAGGCTTTAATCGCGCTTTCATCGACGAACTGGGAACAAGCCGATCGGCAAATGGCCGAAAGCCTGCGCGTTCTGGAGTCAGGACAAAACCTTATAGAGATGGCCCGCACGCGGGTGGCCTGGGGTGCCGCATACCATGACCGCAGGAACTTCGCCTCTGCGCGCGATAACTGGGAACAGGCCGCCGCCCAATTCCAGGCCAGCGGCACCGCAGGCGAATTAGAGGAAGTACGGGCACTGCTGGCAGACGCGTAAGTTCTTAGCCCAGCCAAAAATCAATAATTCCACAAAGGCCTCAAAAGACCCACCCCTTAAGGTTTAGGATAGCGCAAACCTGGATCAGGCCTGTCGGGAACCCGGAGGTTTCTGAATTAGGGCGGCTCTGGCAGTTCGGTGTCCGGAAGAAGTTTCCTGAGCAGCACATAACGATCCGCACGGAATCCGTTCCAGTCGCTGACCAATGATTCCCATTCCGGCCTGGATTCCACAGCGCCTGCATGAACGCGCAACACGTGTTTCATCAAATTATAGCAAATTGTCGCCTGACCACACGCCACCAGGCAAGGAGCTTCATAAGAATTATTAAACCACATTGCCGTCGGCATTTTGGCAGCCGTATCAATCACTTTCTGGAGGTCAGGCGAAGGTTTTTTTACCCCTAATTCAACCAGCTTTTTAGAAAATGGATGACCCGTTTGGAGGTGATAGATAAAATTCGGCAAACGCTTTTTAAAATATTTCTCATCAGCGTAGATGGCATTATATGTAAGTTGACGGATACGCTTCATGAAGATAGATGCGGTCAGATCTAACATTGACTGATAACGACGGTTGGCCATATTTACCAACCTTGTCAGGGCAAGGCGTTTCAATTGATCCCAGAAAACCTTGCCTACCTGGGGAATGCTTTCTTCCAAAATTCCTTTCATCTTTTCACGACACCACCAGAGTGCAACCACTGCAGAGAGAACCAATACAAACGGCATCAAATAAAGAAAAAAATCCCAGAAAAATTTAAATTCTTGTTGTCTGAAAATTCTGACTAGCTCATATCCAAGCACAGCGGCGCTGATGAAAAGCAGAAGATAAATACCCCAGATAATAAAGTTGATTCCCCCTACTGTAAGCGGTACGACTTTTATTTCTTCAGGATATTCATGAAGTTTTTCTGTTTTCTGAGTAACGTCTGACATGATGACCATCCGCAACTTAGCATCATCATCAGGTTGGCGCCTGTCTGCGAGCATCAGACTATCTATCCCCGTATTATCATAAATACCGCCATCCATTAGGGGAACGGGAACCGGTTCATCGTCACCCCCGGCATGCAAAGCATCAGGAGGCACTTTATTACCGGGCCATACGAAGTCATCCGGGAAAACCATCGGTTCAAACCCGGGAGGGATGCAGGATGAAGCCGCCACAATATCAGCGATACGAATCATTTTCGCTGCTTCCTTTGGCACCCATACAAAGTAGTTGCCGATTTTGGCGTCCGGGTCCACGCTTTTTTGAAAACGGAAAGCGATACCGGAATGAAAATCGGTAGCGTTGAATATGACCTCTTGTAAGGCAATATCTGAATCCAGAATGCTTCCAAAAAGGACAGGCTTGCCATCTTCGGCCCGAAGAAGCGTATCGGCATAAACCTGGGCCGCAGAGATGATCGCGTTCTTCCTCCCGGAAGGGACGGCTGCTTGATTTTTGACAAGATTTTCAAACACTTCTCTTAAAAATTTAGTGCCGGAAAGAAGAATATAAAATTCCTCAAAAAAAGCGTTGAAATCTTGATTATGGACTAAAGACAAAACGTATTTAGCTCCCGTAAACGTTCCGCCGGATACCGTGGATAACATTTTTACTTGAGATAACATGCCAATGTGTTCCAGATAAGACAGACAGCCGAGATGAAAAGCGGCCGCCCGCGTCCCGCCCCCTGACAGCGTAAGGCCTATGGGGCTAAACATTTGGAAAGGCCCGTTTAAATTTTGTGTCACGGTTGCCCCCTTTTCTTGATTTTACATTTGGGTTGATCGATTACGAAAATCCCGTATTCCTCGCATGAATCCAAATGGCCTGCGACAGTGCGCATATGCGCTAAACGCCGGCAGGCATCATCATGCGCCTCATCAATGCTGCAACAAATCCGGGTGTAGCGCTTCGCATAAATCTCCATTTTCATTTGTGAGCATGGTCGGTTCGAAGTAATGCCGATAACGCGAATCAATTGAAAACCCGGCTTGATAAACAGAATCCAGCAGCTCCGTTGATCCAACAAAAGTCCGCGATTGCTTTTTAAAGCAAGATAGAAAAAGTTGGCCGATATCAGATCCGACAGTTGTGAGACTTGGAGCAGCCAGCAGTAGCGAGCTGTAATGCACCATGGCTATATTCTCTAATCGAAGTACATTTTTATAAATTTTGAAAAAATTTTTCATGTGCCGGATGATTTTTGACTTATACCCTCTGAGCGTTTGAATTTTTTCTAAAAATTGGACAGCATCAGGTAGGGAATCCAAAGGTTTTAATGTTATCGTGGTACCATCCAGATCTCTTAGTCTGATATTGGGCAGAAATAATTTTTGCTTCAGGCATTCGTAAAAAAAGGGAGTTCCTAAAAGCGGTATGGCCAAAGTAATAAAAGAAGGCAAAGTGATTTCCGGATTCCCGATAAAAAACTCCAGCTCTTCTTTAAGTTCACTAATGGGTCGGGTTGTCAAATCAAAAACAATACCATAATAGAATGGGATACCGGCGTTCAGGCATTTGCGAATTATTTCCACCTGCGGCAGGCATGTGTTTTGGTATTTTCCAAAGTTTAGAAGGACCTGTTTATCGAAGGATTCAACGCCGCTAAAGAGTCCTGCGCAGCCGGTACCGGCAGCTAATTCCAAGTTTTCATCTTTAAGAAAAAAATCACTCGTGACTTCTGCACCCCATCGTTTAAAATATCTTCTTTGCCAAAGATCTTCTAAAAGTTCAAAGCGGTCCAACAGAAATCTTCGATCGTTAGATGCAAAGTTATTATCAAGAAAATGGAGGTTGCTATGTTTACCAAGCGCCATGAACTGGTGTCGAAGATAATTTAATTCATAGGGTTGGTATTTGACATTTTCGCCGGTCAAAGAACAATATTTGCATCGAAAGTAGCAATTTCTACTCGATTCCACATAAGCTATCGCTTTCATCCAATAAGCAAGATCGAAGCGGGGAATCGCCCATCCTTTTTCTAGGAATGTTTCCGAAACATAAGCTTCTCCAAATGCCTCATCAATAGCTTCATGCAACTGCTCGATATCTCCGGTGCAGCAATAGTCAAAGAAATTTTTTGAATAAGTCGGAAGGGCGCGTATGGCCGGCCCGCCAGCGACGACGACGGCTTTTGGGTTTTTTGTTCGAACATAGGCTGTTATATGCAGCATCCTATCAAAAGCGACATTGAGACCGGTTAGAACCAGCATGTCGGGAAAAGCCAAAATTCTTTCATCCTCTAGCGGCCCGCTGTAAACCTCGTCATATAGCTTGATGTCGCAAAGTTCAGTGGAAAATACACCCGCTAAATAGGCCGGTGTCATCGACTGCGGGAATTTGGTTTTTCTGCGAATCGGAATTCGCAATTCATCAAAGTAGCAGTTAACGATAAGAACCCGCTTTTTATTGAGCCTTTTTGAAAATCTTTTCATAAATAATCGTCGGGAAACTTAGCCGCAACGGCATCTTAATTGAACTTATCCGGCAAAGGATGGTCGCCATCGACCGGATACTCCCCCTTGCGCTCGGTGCGCTCAAACAATTCTTGAACCGCTTCGTCTGAACTCAAGACCCAGAGCCATTCCGCAGAAAACAATTTGAAATCAAGGCAGACAGCACAGCAAAATAAACAGATGCTTTAGCCTTTTCTTAAAGATTCTAGTCTTTTGTGATTTAGTTTAGGGCTCCCATAAACGAGGCCCAGCTTTGTCCCGAGGAATACGTCCGGCTGAATCATAGACTTCTTGAAGAACAAAAAAACTCTTTTTTTTACAGGAGAAACATTGAGGAAAGGCCCCGTGCACTTGGTGCATAAATAAACAAACTCGGTGCACGACAGACGGGCAAAGTCGGCAAAGTCAAAGTTGAAATCATAGGGCCGACCCAGGTTTTTAAGCGCCACTTTGTAAATTATCGGAAAAACCTCCTTGAATTGAATTTCTTCTCCTTCTTCAATTCGTTTCTCGATTTCTTTTTCTTCGGCAATGTACTCGTTTTGGGGGACGGTCAGCGACCGGGCCTCCGGAACTTTCTTTATCTTTTCGGGAAAACGCAGAACTGCCAGGTAATCGGTACGACAAAAGTTAAGCAAATCCTCAATTAGCACCCCTTCAGCCAGTGCATGCATCACCATTTGATCGCCGAATTGAAAGTGTTCTTTTCCCTGCTTAAGGGGAACCAGGGTTACGTCCTCTTCACTTACCGGTCCAAGATACAGACCAACGTGACTGAAGTAGCCGGGAATAAAAAACCCGTCTAGATAGTTCTTGTATTTTCTGACCAAAATATCACCCGGCTGGATATCTTTGATAACTTCGCGAATATCTTCTCCCTTAACAAGGTAACTGCCGGGATCGTACACTAAAAATAACGGCCGCTTATAAACTTTGATATCGCCAAAAATCGTTAAAAATCTTTCCAGGAAACCCTTTTTGACTTTTGAAGTTGAGTTTTGAACCCGCGACATAAAAAATTCCCCTTTCGTTATTTGTAGGTATTAATTCTGTCTAGTTTTTCTAAATCCCGTTTTAAATCCAGTTCTTCAAACATAATCCTTGCCATATTTAGATATTCTTTCGCTTTTATCCCATTGAGTTCCTTGTACTGGCTCTTCTTTTCATTGAGTTGCTTCCCAATCTCAAAATAGGTTCTCGAAAGCTCCGGTTTCGCTTTAAGGCGCTCTGCTTCCTTTATCGAATTGTTCCACCACATTAAGGCTTTTGCCTGATTATTGATTAACCAGTAGTATCTACCCATAAGATTAAAGGCTTCAGTTCGATCGGCAGCCACTTTTTTCCTGCAATGCTTAGTTGCCAGCTTGCCATATTCTAAAGCTGCTCGTTTATATTTTGAAATATTTTGTTTAACGTTTGAAGCAATGGCATTCTCTAACCGGGCTAGATTATAAGAAAATATTCCCATTAAATAATCGCTGTAATAATTTGTAAGAACGGCTCGTTTGCCAACTTTTAGAACCAAATTTTTGGCTTCTTCTATTATTTTTTCTGCAGTATTCACCTCATTTTGCAAGATGAATATTCTTGTTTTCAAACCTAGAAATTCTATCTTTCTCATATCCAAACCGATTTTGTTTAAAAGGATAATACCTTCATCAGCATATTTTGCCGCCTTATTTGATTCCCGCTTCTTCATTAATAACTTTGCGGTTAAGTAATAAAAATCAAGTTTTGCATGTATGAAATTATATATGTCACCAATGTTCTTTAGCTTCTCTATAATTATTTCACTTTTCTCAAATTCTCCGAGCTCAATTTTTACATATCCCAACCAAACCAAACATCCCGATGCGGAGGATACATCACCAATTCTCAAAGCATAATCAACCAGATCTTCATCAAGTTCTTCATACCAGTTTCCACTTAAAGAATTATGTACGCTTTCAATAAATTTATAAAAATGAAGGGAAAAAGATGCTTTTTCATCCTTATTAAGTATGCTTTTTTGGGCATAATCCAAAAGCTTTTTACTAATACTGAATGAAATACCCGTAACAGCAAAAAGAGAGCTTGATCCGGCAAGAACATTAAAATAAACCTGCGATTTGGATACGTCATATTTAAAAGCTTGTTTTACAAGTTCAATATTGTCGATAAACACTCTTTTTATATCAACATAAGCTAATGCTAAACCCATTTTAAGCTTTTTGGTCATAATTTGATTGTCCAAATTACTTGGGATCTTCTTTTTTCTAATTTGAGGAAAATATAGAAATCTGATTATACATGACAAATTAAAAATAAGTTTGATCAGTAGAAGAATTTTATTTTCTCGTACCTTTACACCTTGGTTTATGATTGACCGCTTAAAATAATCAACAGCTTCTACAAAATATCCTTTATTAAAAAAAGCAGTCGCAATGTTTTCTTCTAGCTCAGCGATTTTTTTAGAATCAACAGCATCTCCACGCTTGCTGATATATAGGTCCATGGCTCTTTGGTAGTAGTGCAAAGCCTCACTGGACGCAGAAGATTTCATTGCTTCTTCGCCCGCCTTTAACATGTACTCTTCAGCCTTATTGAGGTCTTCACCATTGCTGTAATGGTAAGAAAGTACCCCGTAAAACTCATGCAGCCTTTTACTGAAAACCTTCTTAATAGAATCAGCAACCTTTAGGTGAAGCGCCTTTCTTTTCTGGAGCAAAATCGACGCATATGCAGCCTCCTGCGCGAGTGCGTGCTTGAAGAAATACTCGGTCTCCCCACCTGATTTCCGCTCTCGTATAAGCTGCATCTCTTTTAAATATGATAGTCTTCTATCTATATCTTTAACTGCCCCCTCAACGTCTGAAATAACCCGGTGAAAGAAGTTTCTACCGATTATCGAGGCAACCTTCACCAGGTTGCGCGTTTCCTCCTCCAGTCTGTCTATCCTGGCCATCAGGACATCGTTGATTGTATAGGGAATGGCTATTTTATGAATCTTATCTGTTACTTCAAATAACCCATTTTTTATGACAACCGCACCCTCGTCAATGAACGACCGTACGACCTCCTCGATAAAAAAGGGATTACCGCCGGTGCGCTGTATGACCTGTCTGATGATATCATGATGAAGTCCGCTAATGTTCAACATATTGTTAATGAGCACTTCACTCATTCCTTCATCTAACGGTTCCAAAACGATTTCGACATAATAAACCGGCAGTCTTTCTTTTACGGCTTCAATTATCCGCTCGCCCGTCTGTCGGTAACCCGGCCGGAATATATTGATAAAAAGGACTCTATGGGTCTCTGCCAATCGAAACAGAGGTTCCAAAAGCTCAATCGAACTCGTATCTGCCCAGTGCAGGTCTTCTGTAACGATCACAAGAGGAGTCTGCTCGGCTGCCTTTATTAAAAGTTCTCTGACATTCTTGAGAATAAGTTTCTCAAGGGCTTCAGCTTGAATACCCTTAATCCTTTCTGCGTATCTACCCGACAGCTTCATCCCCATGAGTGTCGCCACAAATGGCAACACCTCGTCGAACTCTTCCGGAATAAGACGGCTGACAGCAGCCTCCAGCTTTCCTAAAGCCATTGCCTCTCCATCATCTTCCGTTATTTGTGCCCATTGTTTGAAAATATCAATAATTGGATGAAAGCTTAAATTCTCCCCAAATGAGATCGCTCTTCCCTCGAATAAGGTAACTCTATTCATCACCTCATGGTTCTTCAATTCAGCCACGAGCCTTGATTTGCCAATTCCAGCCTCTCCAATAATATTGACGATCGAGCCCTCCCCGTTTATGGCCTTCATCACTTGAAGCTCAAGTTTGTCAAGATCCTTATTTCTCCCAACCATCTCAGAATAGATCATGCGTTCGGAACCCAGGCGGGGACGGTAGGCATCGCCTTTACCGGATAGAACTTTATAAATACGAATTGGATTCTCAATGCCTTTAACCGCCTTTTTCCCGATGGCCTCAAACCGAAAGATGTCCTTGGTCAATCTAAATGTTTCAGCGCTCACATAGGTAGAACCTGCTTCTGCCAGCTTTTCTATTCGAGAGGCCAAATTGACCGTATCCCCAACTGCTTTGAATTCCACCCTCAGGTCATTGCCTAAGGCACCTACGATTACGGGACCGGTGTTTATTCCAATCCGCATTCTGATGGATCCAATTTCCTTATGCTGGTCGTTGAATTTAGCGATCTCACGGTGGATAGACAGAGCAGACGAAACGGCGCGCTGAGGTGCATCTTCCAGTGCGATGGGGGCTCCAAAAAGAGCCATGATCCCATCGCCGGTCATTTCGTTGACAGTCCCTTCAAACTCATGGACTTTGTGAATAAGGATTTCATAGACCAGATCCATAATATGGTAAGACTGTTCTGAACCGAGTCTTTCGACCATGTTGACAAACTCTTCCATATCGCAAAACATGACCGAGACCTGCTTGCGTTCACCCTCAATCTTATCCCTTTGGGCCAGAATTTTATCTTTTATGCCCATCGGAAGATAACGCTGAATTTTATCCAATTTATGATCAAAAGAGCTGGTCGTGGGGATGGGTTCAGAAGGAGGCGCTAAATTGTGACCACATTCACTACAAAATTTTTTCCCGAGAGGAATTTTGGCTTTACAGTTTGGACATTCTAGCTCAAGCTCAGTTCCGCATTTTTCACAGAACTTTACCTTTTCATAATTATCGAACAGACACTTTGGGCACTTCATTCTTTTTCCTAACAGGGTGAACTGGGAGGTTTTGAAAAAGATTACCCAAATTAAATTTAATCAAAAGGGCACATAACTCAGGTGGAATTGCCAGTAAAATTAGATTTGTAAATAAGAGAATGATTATCGTCGAGAAGGAATTTCATTCCACATTTGCTGGGTCGAATCAAGTGCACTTTTAAGTGCTAACATAGAATTTGTCAAGGATTTCTTTTAATTACGCATCTTATCCAATCAAAAAAGCCTGTCACTCATACGACAGGCTTCAAGAAAAATGGCGGGGATGAAGGGACTCGAACCCCCGACCTTCGCGCATGAAATGCGGGACGTTCGAACCAAAACTGAACTACACCATAGCTTATAGCTTAAGACAAAATGGGGGACATTCTATTTCATTTTTAGAGGGAAAGGCCGGTGAAATTAAGGGTAGCGTCTATCAATCCCGAAAAATAAAACGGGTTCAACCG
>JASFGM010000024.1:0-12513 GCA_050123755.1 Desulfobacterales bacterium | reverse complement strand
TTCTTCGGCCTTGCGGATCCATTGGCGCCCCAGACCGGTCGTTTCATGAAATGCATCTCTTCCGACGATTTTTCCGCTCAGCAGCCGATCTGCCGGGCGAAAATATTTGCTATGAAGTTCAAAAAAAGCCTGTTCAGAAGAGGGTTGTTTTTTGACTTTCCGAATAATTTTCCTGATCAAGGGAATCGGAAAGTAATAATTGTCGCGCAGTTCCTTGATAAACCGGATTTGTTTAACGTGATTTTCGTTATAATCTGCGATATTAACCCCGGATTTGTGGGGCTTGCGAAGTAATCCTTCACGGATATAAAAATGAATGGTTTCTTTGGGAACGCCGGTACGTTTAACTACGGTGCTGATCTTCATTTCTTCCTCGATCGCCATTATGGATGGTATACGAAAAATTATCAGATGATGTTATGGGTGCGACTTTCAATTAATCCAATGCCAAAAAAGATGTCAAGAAAAAAATTTTTATTGACATTTTTTCCTAATATAATTAGTAAGATTAACGTGTAGTAGGCTACACGCTATGGGCTCACTATGCTATAAGCAAGCCAGTTAAAGTAAATTTTCAGCCAACACGGAAAAGGTAAAGAAAGGAGTTTTCTTAAGTCATGGCACAACAACTGGTGGATAGGCGCGATCAGGATTTTGTTATCTGGGAGCAAATAAACTGTGCGGAAATTCTCAATCATGAAAAATATAAGGAATTTAATCCAAAGACCTGTTCCCTCATCATCAACGAAGCCCGGGCATTGGCCATAAAGGAGCTGTTGCCGCTGCTGGCCGAAGGCGACACAGAGGGAGTTCGCTATGCAAACGGGACCGTAACGGTGCCGCAGAACTTCCACCGGGTGTATGCGCTGATAAAAGAAGGAGAATGGAACAACCTCAGCGTGCCGACGGAAATGGGCGGCCAGGGGGCTCCGGCCTTTCTGGGTGCCGCAGCAGCTGAATACTTTTTGGGTGCGAACTGGCCGCTATTTTGTTATGCCACTATGGGAAACGGCACCGCCAACATGATTCAATTATACGGCACCCGGGAACAGAAAGATACATACGTCAGAAAACTGACCTCCGCTGAATGGGGCGGTACGATGCTTCTCACCGAGTCTGAAGCCGGCTCCGATGTGGGGGCACTTTCCACAACAGCCATTAAGAATCCAGACGGAAGCTACACGTTGAGTGGCAACAAAATCTTTATTACCAACGGCGAACATGATTTGGCCGAAAATATTATCCATCCGGTTCTGGCGCGTATTAAAGACGATCCTGCAGGAACCAAGGGCATATCCTTATTTCTGGTTCCCAAATTTTTTGTCAAAAGCGATGGCACCTTGGGCGATCGCAATGACATTGTCTGCTCCGGGGTCGAGGAAAAACACGGCATTCATGCCAGCGCTACCTGCAGCATGGCACTGGGCGGCAAGGGCAAATGTATCGGCTATTTGTTGGGTCAGGAACGTAAAGGCATGCGAATCATGTTCAACATGATCAACAGTGCCCGCATGAGTACCGGTTTTCAAGCATTGACTTATGCTTCATCGGCTTACCTTCTGGCGGTCAATTACGCCCGAGAGCGCATCCAGGGAAGAGATCTGGAAAATTTTGCCGATCACAATGCGCCTTCGGTTTCGATTATCAAACATCCCGATGTTCGCCGCAACCTTCTGTGGATGAAGTCCTATGTGGACGGGATGCGCAGTTTTTTTTATTATATGACCGTCATCGGAACCCGGGGAAATATTGCGGAAAAAGAGGAAGATCGCGAGCGTCAGACTGATCTATTTTCGATGCTGACCCCGGTGGTCAAAGAATATATGGCTAAAAGAGGACATGAAGTCTGCATCCAGGCGATTCAGATCTTTGGAGGTGCCGGCTATACGAAAGATTATCTGGTTGAGCAGTACGCCCGGGATTGCAAAATTACCTCTATTTATGAGGGCACCAGCGGCATCCAGGCCCTGGATATGCTGGGACGAAAAATCGGCATGAAAAAAGGTACGGTATTTATGAATTTCCTCGGCGAGATTCAAAAAACAATTTCCCGGGCCAAAGAGATTGAACAAACCAAGTCTCTGGCTGTTAAAATGGAAGCCGCCATGAACCGTCTGGGGGAGGTCGCTTTGCATCTCGGCAAAAAAGCCATGTCCGCCGAATTCAAAGTTGCCTTTGCACACTCTCTCCCATTTTTGCATGTCATCGGCGATGTTATTATGGCCTGGATGCTGCTATGGCGGGCTGCGGTTGCCGCAATGAAATTGTCCCAAAAACCCAAGAAAAAAGATCTTGCCTTCTATGAAGGGCAGATTCGCACAGCAGAGTTTTTCATCTGCACGGAGCTTGAGGCGACGATGGGGAAAATGAATGCAATTACAGGGGATTGTGCAGCGGCCATTCATATTTTAGATGAAGGTTTCGGTGGGATTTAAAACAGAAGGTTTCAAGTGTCTGTGTTCAGGTGTCAGTAAACAGAAAGCAGAAGTCAGAGGACTGCGATAGGGGTGCGAGATCAACAAACTATCTTCTGCTTTCTGCACACGATCATCTGTCTTCTGACATCTGTACCCTGTCATCTGAAGCCTGACACCTGAAACCTGAAACCAAGATTTTTAGCCAGCAGAGATATAGGGGGAAATATGAAAACAGGTTACAAAACCATTCAGGTCGAGTTGAAAGATGACGTAGCAGTATTCAGCATGAACAATCCACCTGTCAATCAGCTTTCACAACATTTTGTTTTAGAGCTGGCTGAAGCCTTTACCGAGGCCTACAAAGATGTTGGAATCAAAGCGATTGTTTTAACCGGAACCGACAAAAATTTTATTGCCGGAGCCGATATCACCCAGATCAAAGACGCCAGAAGCAAAGACGAGATTTTACCGAAACTCCAAGAAAACAACCGCTTTCTAAACGCCATTGAAACCGGCCCGAAACCGGTGGTCGCCGCCATCAACGGCAACTGTTTGGGCGGCGGCCTGGAAATTGCGATGGTCTGTCACTACCGTGTGGCAAGCCAGGGAGTAAATCTCGGACAGCCTGAGGTTCAGATCGGGCTAATTCCCGGTGCCGGCGGCACCCAGCGGCTACCGCGTCTTGTCGGGCTACGGTATGCTCTGGAAATGATTACCATCGGCAAACCCATCAGTGCCGACCTGGCCCATGCCAGAGGATTGCTGGATGAAGTGGCCGAACCCGATCAACTCATAGATAAAGCCGTAAACGCTGCCAAGCAATTTATAGCGGGCCAAATAAATATCAAATTGCGCACCACCAGAAATCGGAACGATCGCCTGCCCAGCGCCGCCGAAAAAAAGGGCATGCTCGAACTGGCCAAAGCCATGACGGCTGCCCAGGCCAAAGGGTACATTGCGCCTTTCAAAGCGATCGAAGCCTTTGAAAAAGGACTTGGCTTTGATATTGAAGCCGATATTGAAACCGAAGCGGACCTGTTTGCCGATTGTCTGGTATCCGATGTGGCCAAAAACCTCATCGACATATTTCTCAATACCCGTGCTGCCGGTAAACTGCCGCGCATTAAAGGCATCGAACCGGCTGAAATCAAAAAAGTAGGCATGCTGGGTGGCGGCGTCATGGGAACCGGTATTGTCAATGTGCTCTTGAAAGGCGGATTTGACGTTGTATTGTGGGAAGTCAGTGCTGAAGCCCTTGAAAAGGCGCTGGCGTCTATCCGCAAGACATTTGAATACCCCATCAAGATAAAGAAAATGACCCCGGCAGATCTGGACAATCTGATCGACAATCAACTGCACACCACTACATCTCTGGAAGATATGAAAGATGTCGATCTGATCATCGAAGCTGTCTTGGAGGACATGCAGATCAAGCAGGAGATCTGGCAAAATCTGGCGGTTATCTGTCGGGCCGATGTAATCTTTGCCACCAACACCTCGGCGCTGCCTATCACCGAAATGGCGTCCATTCTTGCCGATCCCGGCCGGATGATCGGGACGCACTTTTTCAATCCGGCTCACCGCATGCAGCTTTTAGAGGTCATTTGTGCCGCAAAGACCTCGGATCAGACTCTGGCGACCATCGTCGCCTTTTCCCGGGCCATCAAAAAGATACCGATTGTGGTCAATGACGGCCCCGGATTTTATGTATCGCGCCAACTGGGCGGCCTATTCGGCGGCGCTGTTTACTTGAGTGCCGATGGGGTGGACGGTGCCGTGATCGAACAGGCAGTGACCCACTTCGGACTGCCCATGGGACCTGCGACGCTGGCGGACCTGACCGGAATCGATATCAACTACCATGTCAACAAGACCTTTGAGAAAAGATTAGGCGAGCGTTATAAAATACATCCTTTAACCGAGCTCATTTACCAGACCGGGTGCTTTGGTCGAAAAACAGGCGCCGGCTATTTTGATTACAGCGGGGATCAGCCGGTACCCAACCCCAAAGTCGTAAATGTCGTCCAAAAATATCTCCAGGATAACCGCATCTCCCCTCAAGAGATGTCAAAAGATAAGATCATCGACGCGATGCTCGCTCTCGGCATTAATGAGGCCGCCCTGATGATTGAAGAAGGCATCTGTGATCGGCCCCAGGATATGGATCTGGCCATGATTTACGGTACCGGTTTTCCACCTTATCGCGGCGGTATCCTCCGTTATGCGGATAAATGGGGCCTTAAGAATGTCTATCAAAAGCTCGTTGACCTTGAAAAACAATACGGACCTCGCTTCAAGCCGGCCAATTTGATTAAAGAAATGTCCGAAACAGATAAAAAGTTTTATTCAGATTAGAACCTGTCTCAAAAACACCATTATCGAGGACGAGGAGGAATATGAGGACGAATACGAGATTAGGCAACGTTTCTCAGTTTCGCCTCGTCGTCGTCCTCGTCCTGGTGATCGAAAAACTGAAAATAGCAAGATTCTTCGATGCTATGTAAAATACGAGGACGAGTCGGAATAAATCCACAAAGACGCTGCAGCAAAACATCGAGATCTAAGGAGGCATTATCATGAAAGAAGTCGTTATCGCAGGTTACCTGAGGACAGCCCAATCGCGCTCCAGGCCCAATGATCCGGCCAGGGACTGGTTTTGTAAAATGAGAGCGGATGAGCTGCTGGCAAAGCTGCTGCCGGAGCTGATAAAAAGAACCGGCATCGACGCCAAGGAAATTGACGATTTTCTGCTGGGGTGCGCAACAGCCGTTACCGAGCAGTGGGCCTATGGTGGACGCTTCCCCATATTTCTAGCCAATTTACCGGAGACCATACCCGCAAAATTCGTTGACCAGCAGTGCGGTTCGGCCATGGCCGGCATCCATATCGGGTTCATGGAAATTGCCCAGGACTTTGCCGATATTGTTCTGGTGGGGGGCATGGAACACATGACCCGCGTTCCCACGGGCGGACAGCTGGTTGACAGAGGCCACATTGTGCCCAACATGACCCTTTTCACGGATTCCGCCTATCAGCACTGGGACATAATGACCGCCATGAATATGGGCCTGACCGCAGAAAAGCTTTTTTCGCAGACGGATTTCACCAGAGAAGACATGGACCGCTGGGGTGCGCGATCCCACCAGCTGGCCGCCAAAGCGCGCACCGAAGGTTTCTTTGATGACGAGATCTTGCCCATCGATGCCGAACAGGCTGACGGAAAGCCACTGACCGTAGAACAGGATCAGGCAGTGCGGGAAGATGCCACCGCTGAAGGTATGGCGGATCTTAAGCCCGCCTTTAAACCGGGAGGGGTGATTACCGCAGGCAATTCGTCACCGCTGAACGCCGCAGCAACCGGCATGTTGTTGATGTCCAAAGAAACCGCAAAAAAGAAAGGCATTAAACCATTGGCCACCATCCGATCCATCGGGTTTGCCGGTGTGGACCCCACCATAATGGGACACGGTCCGGTTCCGGCCAGCAAAAAGGCCCTGGAGAAGGCCGGGCTTAAAGCCACTGAGATTGACTTCTGGGAGATTAACGAAGCATTTTGCATCGTTGCACTCAATTGTATCCAACAGCTGGAACTTGATCCACAAACGGTCAACGTCATGGGCGGTGCAACGGCCATCGGCCACCCTCTGGGGGCCACCGGCATCCGCCTGACCGGCACCCTGGCCCGTATATTAAATATCAAAGGCGGTCGATACGGATGTGCCAATGCCTGCGTCGGCGGCGGCCAGGGTGTGGCCACCATTATTGAGCGGGAGGAATATAAATAATGCTAAAAAAAGGGGGTGAATATTTAAAGTCAATAAAATCCCTTCAGCTAAAGGCGCATGTGCTGGGTGAAAAGCCCGGCGATCTGCCCAAACATGGTTTGGTAGAACCTTCTCAGAAAGCGGTGGCATTTACCTATGATGCAGCTCAAGGCAAAGAGACGAGGGACCTATTTTGCGTGGAGTCCTCATTGTGCCAGGATGTGGTCAACCGCTTTACACATCTACATCAGAGTGCGGATGACCTGGTCAATAAAGTAAAAATGCAACGCTATTGCGGCGTACATACGGGTTGCTGCTTTCAGCGCTGCGTAGGGCTGGATGCGGCCAATGCGATATTCAGCACAACTTATGAATGCGATCAGAAACATGGTACGAATTACCAGGAGCGCTTCAAGGATTATTGGCGATGGATTCAGCAAGAGGATCTGGTTGTTGATGGCGCGATGACCGATCCGAAGGGAGACCGCAGCAAACGCCCGGTCGAGCAGTCTGACGCCGACCTGTTTCTCAGAATCAAAGATCATCGCTCGGATGGAATTGTTATTTCCGGCGCAAAACTGCATCAGACCGGAATGCTCAACTCACATGAGATCCTGGTCATGCCGACGTTAACCATGCGCCCGGGAGAAGAGCCCTGGGCCGTCTGTTGCGCAGTGCCGACCAACGCTAAAGGCATTCATTATATTTATGGCCGCCAGTCGAGTGATACCCGTAAGCTGGAAAAGCATAAATTAGATGTGGGCAATCCGGTTTATGGGGGGCAGGAAGTAATGACCGTATTCGATGATGTATTTGTTCCCAATGAGCGTGTTTTTATGGCCGGCGAGGTCGATTTTTCCGGGATACTCGTCGAGCGTTTTGCATCATATCATCGCCAGAGCTATGGGGGATGCAAAGCGGGCGTCGGCGATGTTTTGATCGGCGCCACTGCTTTGATCGCAAAAATGAACGGCGTGGATAAAGCCAGTCACATAAATGATAAGCTGGTGGAAATGATTCACCTCAATGAAACGATTTACGCCTGCGGCATCGCCTGTTCGGCCACGGGCGAGCAGACGGCGGCAGGAAATTTTCAGGTCAACATGCTGCTGGCCAATGTTTGCAAATTAAATGTTACCCGATTTCCCTACGAATTGTCGCGGCTGGCAACAGATGTCGCCGGAGGTTTGCTGGGCACCATGCCATCGGCAGCGGATCTCGAGGATCCGCTGGCCGGTAAATATATCCGCAAGTATCTGGCGGCCAATCCAGAATATGAGACGGTCGACCGTATGAAAGTATTGCGGTTGATCGAAAACCTCGTGGCCGGCGCCGGTGCTGTTGGTTATTTAATCGAGTCCATGCATGGCGCCGGCCCGCCCACAGCCCAGCGCATCATGATCCGAAGGCAGGCGAACATAGATGAAAAAATTGATAAGGTAAAAGTTTTTCTGGGTATCAAATAATTAAAGGTAAAAAATATGTTTCAACCGTTTCATGAAATTATCAGCAACGTATCCGGGACGATTTTAAAGTACGAAAAAAAACTCGGGCGTCCGGTCATCGGCGTGATGCCGGCCTATTTTCCCTTGGAATTGATCCATGCCGCCGGGGGGTATCCGGTCCAGTTGTGGGGCAACAATTTGCCCCTCGAAAAATCAGATGCCTATCTGCAAAGCTATTGCTGCTCTGTGGCCCGCTCGGTGTTGGAGCTCGAATTAAGCGGCATCGCCAAAATGGTGAAGGCTTACGCTTTTACGTCGCTTTGCGATACCTTAATTAACTTAAGAGAAATATATCGGCGGCTTTTTGCAAAACCAACATTGGAACTTTCCATCCCCATCACACAAACACAAGCAGCGCGGCAAGCATACCTCAAAACCGTAGTTAAAAGCGTGACAAGCGGGCTTGAAGAAGTTACGGGTCAGCAAATTACGAAAGCATCTCTGGCCGAAGCGGCCGTCCTATATGGAAACACCCGGTCTCTTCAGCGAAAATTATACGGCATCCGCCGGCACAAGCCGGGTTTAATCAAAAACCATGATTTTTATAGCGTCTTAAAAGCCGGCTTTTTTTTGCCGGCCGGCGCCTACAATCAGATGCTCGAAACCCTCTTACTTAAATTGGAGGCATTATCTCCACCGCAAGGACGCCGACCGAAGGTTTTTATCTCCGGTATGGTTTTTGATCCGCTTGAAAGCTATAAAATCTTTGATGAGTTAAAGATTGATATCGTTGATGATGATTTAGCCAATGGATGGCGAACCGTTTCCAAAGAGAGCTTAAGGATTGAAAACCTGGTGGAAGGCATTACCCAATATTTGTTTAATCCGGCACCCTGCTGCTGCATATACAATCCGGACAATGACCGTCATCCCTATCTCTTAAACAAGGTAAAGCAATCGGGGGCCGACGGAATATTATTCTGGTACCTTAAATTCTGTGAACCGGATGCCTTTGATCGTCCGCAGTTGATGAATCGTTTTAAAGAAGCGGGTATTCCGGCCGCTTTCATTGACGTGGAACTTTCCATGTCCAACTTTGAAGCCATAAAGACACGGATCAACGCCTTTGGCGAAATCCTGCAAGGCTAATGCCTGGATTTTGCGCGAGTCGGAGGCTTTCATATTCTCATTAATTTTCATGCAAAATTTAGGTGATAACATGACGTATTTAGCCTCTCACAAAAAAATGAAAGCGCTGATGACGAACTATTACTTCGAGGCCAAGACCACCCGGGAAAAACCGATTGCCTGGGTCACCAGCGGCGCCCCGGTAGAGTTTCTTTATGCCATGGATGTCTTACCCATATATCCTGAAAACTACGCGGCCATGTGTGCCGCCGGGCATCAATCGCTTGAACTGCTGGAAGCGGCCGAAGCCGCCGGCTTCTCACAAGATCTTTGTGCCTATGCGCGCACCGATTTTGGTGTCGACATCACCCAGGGCGGACCGGCCGCCGGGCTGCCGCCCCCGCATTTTCTGCTTTGCTCCACCAATATCTGTAAGACCGTCATCAAATGGTATGAGGTCGTCGCGCGTAAATATGATGTGCCGCTGTTTATTGTCGACACACCTTTTCTTCACGATGGTTTGAGCAAAGAGTTGAAAGATTACACGATTTCACAGTTTAAAGACCTTGAGCGTTTTCTTGCAGATTTTTCAAAACGACCATTTGACCATAAACGATTTATTGATGTTTTATCCCTTAGCCGACAGGCTTCGGTGTATTGGAGACA
Source organism: Desulfobacterales bacterium (assembly GCA_050123755.1). Taxonomy (GTDB): domain Bacteria; phylum Desulfobacterota; class Desulfobacteria; order Desulfobacterales; family JAHEIW01; genus JAHEIW01. The sequence continues at coordinate 3,093 of JASFGM010000024.1, read as the reverse complement.
AATTCTTTATCTTTGCAGGACCATCCCCGCGCCCATCAACAGCCTGGACTCCTTTATCCACCTGGGCCCCATCGTTACTTTACGCGGCACCCAGGAGTGCGTTGATTACTACAAAAGTCTCTATGCAGAGGTGGCCGAGCGCGCCCGTCAAAAAGTCGGGTCCATACCGGAGGAAAAATATCGGGTGCTGTGGGACAACCTGCCGGTTTGGTTCAAAATGAGTCGATTAGGAACGTTCTTTGAACAAAAGAAATGCACCCTTGCGGTAACCACCTATGCCAACAGCTGGGGTGGCTTGAGTGATTTTCAAGAGGATCAAACCGGCGACATTTACCAGGCGATTGCAGCGTCATACCTGAACGTTTACATTAATCTAGGATTTGAAGAGCGCATTAAATATCTTGCCCGGTTGGTTGATGATTTTTCACTGACCGGATTTATTATGCACTCCAACCGCTCCTGCAAGCCTTACTCCGTGGGCATGTATCGCTTACAAAAAGAGGTATCAAAGCTGACCGGTAAGCCGGGGGTCGTTATCGAAGCCGACCAGAATGATCCACGGGCGTATTCCGATGCCCAGGTAGAGACCCGTTTGGAGGCCTTTATTGAGTCCATGGCTCCGATAACAGAGAACCGAGGTCAGATGGCAGAAGACAGAAAATAGTCTGCCCCTTGTCTTCGCTCGACTGAGCTCGTCGCAGGCTGTCCTCTGTATTTTCCTGACACCTGAAACCCGACACCTGACACCAAAGATAAAACCGTGTTTTGTAAAATACGTGCGCGACACGACCCAAGATATTGCGCTATAAATTCTTTACGAGTGTTTCGGCGGCAGTAAAGGGGTCAATTTTGCGATTCTTTAAGGCATCCAGAAGGGTTTGATGGGCAGTCGCTTCGCCGGAGCCACTGAATATCCTGTCAGCCGCCATTTCCATAACGAGGCGGCGCAATAACTGGAATGTCTGTTCAGAATTGTGCTTGCCGAAATCACCGCTATCCAGCAAATACTGGCGGTGGCTCCAAAAAGTATTCACCAACTCCGCGATACCTTCAGCGTTTTCAGCCACGGTCTTGAGAACCGGCGGGTGCCAAGCATCCTCCGGAATCGTTCCCATTTCCAGCATTCCCCGAAGTTGCGTGACGACATCATCAGCCCCGGGCCGGTCGGCTTTGTTGACAACGAACACATCACCGATTTCAAGTATACCGGCTTTCAGTGCCTGGATGTCATCACCCATACCCGGTATGCAGACAACGGCTTTGGTGTGCGCCAATTCGGCGATTTCGACTTCGGCCTGTCCAACTCCCACGGTTTCGATGATAATGACATCATATCCCATGGCATCCAGTACCATGACGGTTTCAGAGGTTGTGTTACTTAAACCGCCCAGATGCCCGCGGGTGGCCATGGAACGGATGAAAACCCCTTCGTCTTCGGTATGCCGGCGCATCCTAAAGCGATCGCCTAAGAACGCTCCGCCAGACAGCGGGCTGGAGGGATCAATCGCCACCACGCCGACCTTCAGGTTACGCCGCCGTAATTCCGTTATAATATGGGTGATCAAGGTGGACTTGCCGCAACCCGGAGCGCCGGTGATACCCAAAACAAATGCGTTGCCGGCATGCGCATAAAGGGCTTTGACTCCTTCAACACCCATGGGGTCGCCCTCTTCCAGCATCCGGATCAATTTTGCGCCCGCCAGCTGGTCACCGCGCAAAACTTTTTCAATATTTACCTTCACAGCATGAATTGCCTTTAATGACTATGGTTTCCCTCCTTCGCCTTAAAGGCTGCGGAGGACAAGCAGGTGTCAGTGTTCAGGTGTCAGATAACTGATGAGAAAATTCAGATGATAGAAGACAAGAGGTAGACGGCTTTCTGTATTCTGCCATCTGACCTCTGTCCCCTGTATCTTCCTGACACCTGACACCCGAAACCTGAAACCTATGCAGTTAGAGTTACACTACCGGGTACATCCAATCCCTATAGCGCTCATCCTCGCCGCCGGCAATGCCATCCAATAGTTCCGCTATTTTGCGGGTTACAGGCCCGGGAGCGTACTCCAGCTGGCGATCATTGATCTTGCGGACAGGCAGGACCTTGGAGGGGGTGCAGGATAAAAATATTTCTTCAGCTTCGAACAGCAGTTCCGGTTTTAATTGCCCTTCAAAACATTCAATCCCGGCGGTCTTTGCCGCTTCCAGAATTGACAACCGCGAGATGCTTTTTAAAACCGTTCCGGTCGCGGCCGTCATTAATTTTTTATCCTTGACCAGAAACGCCGACTCGGTTCCACCTTCGGCAATATATCCCCGGGTATCAAGCATGACCGCATATTCAAAACCCTTCTTCTGGGCCTCTGCCCGGGCAACCATGCCATTTAAATAATTGGCGGCGGCTTTAGCCTCAATCGGAACCGTCAAAGGATCCAGTTTGCGCCAGCTGCTCAGGAATAGTGTCGTGCCCTCTTCAAATGGGATGATATGTTTTCCTAAATCCTGTTCGGCATCTATCGCGAAAATAGACACCGTCAGCTGTTTCTGGGGGGGTATAATTTCGACCGAAAGCTCAGGATAGAAGCATATAATTTTCAGATAACCTTTTTGAAGACCATTGCGCTTCACGGTCTCGGCAACGGCTTCATAGAAATCCTGCTTTGATAGCGGAAGCTCCATATCCAGAAGTTCAGCGGATCTAAACAACCGATCGATATGCGCCTGAAGCCTAAAAATAGCCGGACCGGAACCGGTTGCGTGCAGGCTGATAACTTCAAAAATAGCCGACCCCCTTCCGAAGCTGTGACACATGATGTGAACGGTGGCCTTCTCCCAAGGGACATATTCGCCATTTACGTAAACGATACGATCTTCAATCATTTTTATCTCTTAGTTGTCTCTTAATCTAATAGTACGAAAGCTATTATTGCCCCGTAAATTTCTGGCATCAAAATCTCATAGCACTTCCCGCTAAATACTGTCAAATCATCCAGCCTTTTGTCACTGGCTACTGGTCATTTGCTACCGGCCTTAAGCAAGAAGCCAGGAGCCAGAAGCTTTACACCTGAAAACAGGATCATCGTTATTTGTTTGATA
>JASFGM010000023.1:0-12549 GCA_050123755.1 Desulfobacterales bacterium | reverse complement strand
AGGTTTCAGGTGTCAGGTGTCAGAATTTGGCTGGCAAGAGTTTGCGTTTTGTCAATGCTGACACCTGAACACTGACACCTGACACCTAAATTTAAATGGATTTTAGAGTTTAAGCAGCGTAAACCCCGTTTCCGAATCGAACATCCGTTTTCCTTTCGATTCCAGCAGTTCGAAAAGGATCACTTCCATTATATGCCATACCCTTACGCCCCGGCGAATGCATCCGGTCCTGGTGGATGAGTTGCGGCCGCATGCCATGTGCAGATGAAGCACAGGATTGCCGTGCTCATCCGGAAAGAGTGTTCCGGTGCCGGCGATCTCGTGTACATTTTCCAAAACATACTCCAGGGAAGATACGGGCATTTCATTTTCGCGTTCAGGCCCTACGATGAGTCTGCTGCCTTTATCGGCGCCGCCAATGATGATCAAAGAAGCGGCCGCTATGGATTGATCGCGGGCAAATTGCTCGATCGCCTGATGCACAATATCCCCATTTTCAAGGCAAATTGCAAAAATTCGACCGGGTTTGCACTCTGAAAATTTCACGTTTAGCCGCTTTGCCTCCTTTTCATCATCTCAAAGATCGGAGCGTTTTTCTCTCCGCAGTTCTCGACAGCCCCATAAGGGCCGCCAGACATGACCGCATAGTACATTTCATGTAAAACGCCCCGATCCCTCAACCAGCTAAAGCATGTTGTTCGATGGCCTTGCCCTGATCCATGTTCAATACATGCGTAATACAGTTTAACACTTCTTCATCCTGATTGGGCACATAGATCAAGTTCGTGCGGGTTTGACTTCCGATATATTCGAAAATACCCAGTATTTTGGTTCTGTTCTTGATGTCCAGGCCTTGAAAAGGCTCATCTAAAATCAGAATTTCAGGAGATTTGACCATGGCCCGGGCGATCAGAACCAACTGGCGTTGGCCGTGGGAGAGGCGGCCGAATTTGCGTTCGGCCAATTCATCAAGGCCCAGAAAATGGGTCCATTCTCTGGCAATTGCAAGCTCTTCGGGGCTGCATCTTTTATACAGTCCGTTTGAATCAAAAAAACCTGAACAGACAACATCGAATGCATTGATATTTTTGTGCTGGCGAATCTGCAGGTCCGATGAGATGAAGCCGATTTGCTTTTTTATATCCCAGATACTTTCACCGGATCCTCTTCTTTTGCCGAAAAGAGAGATTTCGTTTGCATAGGCTTGCAGATTATCTCCGAGTATCAGTGTTAAAACGGTTGATTTGCCGGCTCCTTTTGGCCCTAAAATGGTCCAGTTTTCGCCTTCTTTTAGGCACCAGTTAAATTGATCAAGAATCAGCCGGCCGTCATATTTGACCGCCACATTTTTCATCTCGATTAAAATCCGTGCCGATGGTGGCCCTTTTTTCTCGGCGGCAGTGATGGTCCGGCTTATTTGGGGGAGGTAGTCTTCTGTTCGGCGGTTTTCAATTTCATAAACCCGGTTGATATTCGCGTCCGTAAAAACGTCTTCCTTTTTACCGCTCTTGAAAATTTTGCCATACTTTAAAAGCAGCACGTGGGTTATATTCGGTACAATTTCTGCGAATCGGTGGGTAATCAAAATCACGTGCATGCTTCCGCCCATTAAATCATTGATGATTTTGGCGAGAGCATTTCGTGATTGCGCATCCAATCCGTCGAAGGGTTCATCTAATATCAATAGCTTGGGGCGTTTTATTAATGCTTTTGCAATTAAGGCGGTATTCATCTCCCCGGTGGATAACGACCTTATATTTCTTTGCAGCAGCGCTTCGATTCCGATCTTTTTAGCGACCGCATTCAGTCTTTTTTCAGCCCGAGCCCCATCCGCAGCTTCAACCCTTTTATTTAAAATGATATGCTTTACCGTTGTGATTTCATCTATTTTGCCGCTAAACTCCCTGAAACTGTCCTTCAGATTTTCGCGCTCGATAATGTCGCGGTGCAGCTCAGGCGAAACATATCCAATCGCATTTGCCATGCTGGCCGGATTGCGCCGATATTGGTTTGAAAAATGATAAACGATATCGCCCCTTACGACCGGCACGGCTCCAAAAAGCGATTTGGCAAATGTCGTTTTCCCGGAACCGTTGGGGCCCAGTATCGCCCAGTGTTCATCGGAATTAATCTGCCAGGAGGTATTTTCAAGATACAACCTGTCGCGCAAACGAACGGACGTATTGTCTAAGGTTATAAAAGGTTCGGTGTCCATATGGTTAATAGTGGGTATCTGCGTATTCCACCCAGCCGCCGGCTTCCACAAGGGCCCTGTCAAAATCAGTTAGCGAAAATTTGATCTCCTCCCTGGTTTCGCCTGCTTCAATGATGAACACCTGTTTTTTCAGATTCGTCGTCACAATTGTTTCTTGATGGGCGTAGGATTGAAAGAGATGATCGATGGTAGCTGCCGGCAACTCGGCTGCCAGCATTCCGCAGTTGAACATATTTTGTCGGTAGATACGGGCAAAGCTTTCCGCAATGACCAGATTAATTCCGTTGGCCTCCAGTGCCCAGGGTGCGTGTTCTCTGGATGAACCGCAGCCGAAATTGGCACGACTGACAATAACGTTTTTGCCGCTGATATCGCGGTTCATGTCGAACCCGTCCAGCTTAATATCTTCAAACAGATGCGGGCCCATCGCTTTTTTGGAGATTTCGGACAGGTATTTAGCCGGAATGATTTCATCGGTGTTGATATCCGCACGATCCAGAAACAAGGCCTTGCCGCTGAAGTTTTTAATTGTATCCATGCTGAATCCGATCCTTCTGAGTTGAGTTTACCCCTTGAAAAGAGGGGAATTGGCGATATGGCCTGCAATGGCGGAGGCCGCAGCGGTTGCCGGGCTCATTAAATGGATCATGCCGCCTTTGCCCATTCGGCCGATGAAATTGCGATTGGTGGTTGCGGCGCAGACTTCGCCTTCTGCCAGGACGCCGTTGCTCATTCCCAGACAGGCGCCGCAGGTGGGGTTGGTTACACAAAAGCCGGCAGCCATAAAAATACCCATGAGACCCTCATCGAGCGCCTGTTGGAAAATTTTTGGCGTTGCCGGTGATACAATCGCGCGAACATTGTCATTAACCTGGTGTCCTTTTAAAATTTGTGCGGCGATTCTCAAATCTTCGATCCGGCCGTTGGTGCAGGAACCGATATAAATCTGGTCAATTGCAGTTGCGTCCATCTCCCTGACCGGGCGCACCTGGTCCGGTTTAAATCCGTGCGTCACCATGGGCTCCAGCTGCGATACATCGTGTTCAATTTCCGCTTCGTAAGTTGCGTCTGTATCCGGACAGAATTCTTTAAATGCTTCCAGAGCGGTGCTTTTATCGGAATATTCATCCTGAATAAAGGGCCACAGATATTCAAGTGTGGTTTGATCCGGATAGCAAATGCCGCTGGTGGCGCCGGCTTCAACCGCCATGTTGCACAGGGTCATTCTGGCATCCATACTCATGGCTGCGACCACCGGTCCGCTAAATTCGATAAACTTATTGGTGGCGCCGTTAACGCCTATCCGGCCGATAATCGACAGGATAACGTCTTTGGCAAACACGCCGGCCGGCAGTGTGCCGCTGATATCGATTTTAATGGTTTTGGGATAATGAAAGGCACAGATGCCTTTTAAAATACCGACCTCAAGATCCGTCGTTCCGACGCCGGCGGCAAAGGCGCCGAAAGCCCCGTACGTGCAGGTATGCGAGTCTCCCATGATGATGGTATGCCCCGGTCTGACAAAGCCCTTTTCGGGGAAAAGAACGTGACAGATGCCATTTCTGCCGATATCGAAAAAGTCTTGGATATCGTGACGTCGCGCCCATTCCCTTAAGATCTTTCCCTGGGTGGCCGTTTTTGAATCTTTGGCGGGGGAGACATGGTCGATCACCGCTTTAATCTTTTGGGGATCAAACACCCGGTCTTTATCCTTTGCGATCAGATCCATGATGGCTGTCGGGGTCGTAATTTCGTGACAGAAAACGGCATCGAGTCGCAAAACGTGTATATTGTCCGAGGGATTGTCAATGCGGTGGGAATTAAAAATTTTTTCAGCAACTGTTTGACCCATAATATGCCTCATCAAATAAATTTAGCGTTGAATATTGTTTATACCAGGAATTATTAATGTTCAAGCTCAATATAAGGCGTTCGAAACACTGCGCAAGCAACTGAACGTAAACTGTTTAATCGGTTTGATGGATTCAAAGGTTCAGGGTTCGATAGTTAAAAATAAATGGCATCAGGCATCAGGAAAAAAAGATCTATTTAAATGATTTTACCCGATGCCCGACGCCTGAAACCTGACGTCCGAAGCTCTAACCAATTCAACCAATGAGACCAATAAAACCAATTAAACGCGATCCCTTTCATTCCGCAATCCGCAATCGAATTAGAACCTATCTCAAAAATAGTGGCTAAGGGTTCAGGGTAAGGCGTCCCGGGAATTGATAACGGAGCGTACACGCAGTACGTGAGTATTTCAATTCGCGGGAGGATGCACCTTAATACAATAAGATCGATGCTGAATCAGGCTCTGCGTGACAACGCAGCCCTGGGCCCTTAGACGCATTTTTGAGATAGGTTCTAGTCTGAATCGGACTTAAGTACCGCCAAAAAAGCCGATTGGGGAATCATCACTTTACCAACCATTTTCATTCGTTTTTTGCCCTTTTTCTGCTTTTCGAGCAGTTTACGTTTGCGCGTGATGTCGCCACCGTAGCATTTGGCGGTAACATCCTTTCTCAGCGCCGAAATCGTTTTGCGTGCGATGATGTTGCCGCCGATGGCCCCCTGGATGGCGATCTTAAACATCTGTTTCGGGATTTCCTGTCTCAGCTTTTCGCAGGCGGATCTTGCCCTGGCGACGGCGTTGTCTTTGAACACCAATTGCGATAATGCATCCACCCGCTCGCCATTAATTAATATATCCAGTTTGACAAGGTCGGTTTCGCGATAGTCGATTAAGTCGTAATCAAAGGAGCCGTAACCCTGGGTTATGGATTTGAGCCGGTCATAAAAGTCATAAATGACCTCTGCCAGCGGCATCTCGAATATCATCTCCAGACGATCGCTGGTGAGGTAGTTATAGGTTTTGTTAATCCCGCGCCGCTCAAGGCACAGATTCATTACCGCCCCCATGTAACGATCCGGTACGATAATGGCAGCCCGAATATAGGGCTCCCGGGTCGTCTCAATTACGGTCGGGTCGGGATAGTAGGCGGGATTATCGATGGTCATTTTTGATCCGTCATTCATGAACACCTGATACTGAACCGACGGTGCCGTCAGAATAAGCGATAGATCGTATTCGCGTTCCAGCCTCTCCTGAACGACTTCAAGATGTAAAAGCCCCAAAAAGCCGCAGCGAAAGCCAAAACCCAGGGCCACCGATGTATCCTTTTCATATACCAGGGCCGCATCATTTAATTTCAGCTTTTCCATCCCGGCCGCCAGTTCTTCGTAACCATCCGAGGCCGTCGGATATATCGAAGAAAAAACCACCGGCTTCGTCATTTTAAATCCCGGCAGTGCAGCATCGCAGGGGCGATCCTTATGGGTGATGGTGTCCCCGCAGCGCGTGTCGCTGATTGTCTTTATCCCGGCAATAATGTAGCCCACCTGTCCGGCGGAAAGCGTTTGCATGGGGATGTGTTCCAGCTGAAAAACACCGACCTCTTCGACCCGGTACGCTGCCTGGTTGGATGTGAAAATGATGGTGTCCCCCGGCTTTATTTTTCCCTGAAAAATGCGCAGATGAACGACCGTCCCGCGGTAGGGATCATAATGGGAATCAAAAATTAGGGCCTCTAACGGTTTGTCTGCATCGCCGCTCGGCGGCGGTAATTTTTTTACAATGGATTCAAAAACCTGATCGATTCCGAGTCCCTGCTTGGCCGATATCTGCAGGGCGGCCTCCGGATCCAGCCCTAGATCCTCCGCAATCTGTTTTTTTACACGATCAACATCGGCCGATGGGAGATCGATCTTATTAATGATCGGAATGATTTCCAGATCGTGCTCAAGCGCCAGATACAAATTGGCTAACGTCTGCGCTTCGACCCCCTGGCTGGCATCGATCAATAGCAACGCGCCCTCACAAGCAGCCAGGGCACGCGAAACTTCGTAGGTAAAGTCCACATGCCCGGGGGTGTCGATCAGGTTTAAAAAATAGGTTTGACCATTATCGGATGTGTAGGGGAGGCAGATCGTCTGGCTTTTAATGGTGATTCCCCGTTCGCGCTCAATATCCATGGTATCGAGAATCTGGTCCTTAAAATCCCGATCCGATATGACATCGGCAGCCTGAATGAGCCGGTCGGACAATGTGGATTTGCCGTGGTCAATATGGGCGATAATACTGAAGTTTCTAATATTCTGGATTTCAAACATCGGTTTTACCGAATCTGTTATTGTATCTTAGTTACGCTAGACACTTGATAGTGTTGAAGAATTTAAAAGTCAGTTGACACAAATCGCCTTTCTGGATATATTAATAAATAAGAGAAACAAAATAAAAGCGCTTACGTATCAGATTTTTTGAAATAATGTCAACTGCGGAACGCTTCTAAAATCAAGGTAAATAATTGTAGCATACGAATGGCAAAAAAGATTAAAAATACGCATATTTTGATCGTCGATGACGATTTAAGCATCCGAAATACGATGCAGGAGTATATTAACAACGCCGGGTTTGCTTCCCAAACGGCCTCCACGGCAGAAGAAGCCCTTGAATTAATTAAAATCAACAAATATGCGGTTGTCATCACCGACATCCGGCTGCCGGGCATGGGTGGGCTTGAACTGACCAAAGTAATTAAAAAAGATAATGGAGCCGATGTTATTGTTGTAACCGGATATAGCGATGACTATTCCTATGAAGAAGCCATTAACATCGGTGCCAGTGACTTTGTCATCAAACCGGTGCGGCTTGAAGAGCTCTTGCTCAGGTTAAGACGCGTGCTTAAAGAGCGTCAACTGGGTACCGAACGGACCCGCATGATGGAGAAGTTACAGAAACTTGCCATCACAGACGGACTCACCAAACTTTACAATTCAAGGTCCTTTTACACCCAGCTTGAATTGGAGGTCGATCGCTTCAACCGCTATAAACATCCCCTTGCGCTTCTGCTGCTGGATATCGATAATTTCAAAGAATACAACGACAGCTATGGGCATCTGGAAGGGGATAAGGTGCTGGTGCGATTCAGTCAAATTATCAAGTCCTGCCTGCGTGCAAACGACTCCGCTTATCGTTACGGCGGTGAAGAGTTTACGGTGATCCTGCCGGAGACAACCGGTGATGAAGCCAAAACGGTGGCCCAACGGATCCGGGCTTCTCTGGAAGCTGAAAAATATAAGCCCGTACCGGGTAAAGTGGCCCGGATAACCATCAGTATCGGGGTCACCCAGTGCTATCCGAAAGAAGAATTATCCACATTTATTCGGCGAGCGGATAAGGCGATGTACCTTTCCAAAGAAAATGGGCGCAACCGCGTTTCCGTGCTGCTGGCCGAACCGCCCGTAAAATCCAAACTCAAAGCCTAAGATTCTATGGTGACTTTTAGAAATAAATCACCGGTTTCACCTGAACCCGATCGTTGTCCCAGACCTTTCAATCGCAGCACATTGCCTTCCTGAATTCCGGCCGGCACCTGGACGTTAAACATTCTCTTTTTGAATCCCAGCGGGATATTAACCAGTTTACGGGTTCCCCTGGCTGCCTCATACGGTGTGATTTCAAGGAGGCCGTATAAGTGCCGGTCATCTCCGGATCCTGCCGGGCGGATCACCTGGAGACGGGGCGTTTTCTTTTTGGTGGTAAATCGGCGCAGGCGTTTGGATACACCCCTATCCGGCAGGGTGCTGAACAGCTTTAAAAATAATATGCCGAAAATAAATCCGCCGATATGAGCCCACCAGGCAATGCCGCTCACGGCTCCATGGCTGCCGGCGGCATTGATAAACTGCAGCAAAAACCATAAGCCCAGAAAAACAAATGCCGGGATGTTGATAAACCAGGGAATAAAAAAAATCGGAATAAGCGTGAGAATCTTTGATCTGGGGTGCAGAATGAAATAGGCTCCCATTACACCGGCGATGGCACCGCTGGCACCGATCGTGGGCAAATTCGAATTCAGGTTTAATATCAGGTGGGAAAGCCCGGAGGCGATACCGCATAGCAGGTAAAACAGCGCGTAACGGATCGGCCCCAGGCGGTCCTCCACATTATCACCAAAAATATAAAGCGACCACATGTTGCTGAGAATATGCCAAAAACCGCCATGCAAAAACATGAATGAAACCAGTGAAAAGACCTGCTGCCCGGTTGTGAAATATTCTGCGACCTGAGGAATTGAATAGCGCGCCGGAACCAGACCGTAAATATAGATGAACTGATTGATTTCAGCGCCCTGGAGATGTTGAATGAAATACACGACAGCGTTGATTCCGATAATGGTGGTGTTGACAACGGGGTAATTACGGGTAGGGGTTGTGTCGCGTAAAGGTATCATAGTGCGGGTTGCGCGTTACGGGTTGCGAGTTACGAGTTTCGGGTTACGCGTTGAAGGCAACACGCGCTGTGTTGCAGTTATGAGTCCCGGTTTTTCAGATTTTAACGCGCAACCCGTAACGCGTAACACGTAACAGGAATTTTATGAATTCATCTCTTTTATTCGCTCAATATGCGACTCCAATTTCATCTGTTTTTCCTGAAGGCCGGAATGTTTTGCTCTGACCTGTTCGACGACATCATTTGGCGCCTTGTCCAAGAAACTATCATTTTTCAGCTTTTTTGAAACAGCGGCCAACTCTTTGCTAAGCTTATTCATTTCTTTTTCGAGCCGCTGGGCCTCTTTGCTAAAATCGATAATTCCTTCTAAAGGAACAAATATCGTGGCCCCGCCAACCACAGCGGTAGCTGAAGACTTTGGCCTATCAGCGCTCTCTTTAACGCTAAAAGCGTTCAGTTTGGCAAGGTTGATAATGATATCCTGATGCTGTTCCAATGTGGTTTTAATTTTCGTTTCTTTGGTTTGAACCGCGGCTGTCAGATTTAAAGAAGGCGCAATATTCATTTCTCCTCTGATATTTCTGATGGCGGATATGAGCTCGATTAACAGGTCCATTTCAGGCTCGGCCTTATTTTGACGGCTAATGTCAGCGCTGTCCTTTCGATCCGCCGGAAATACGGTTTTCATAATTGACCCTTGGGTTCCAGGCAGTTTATGCCATATTTCTTCGGTTACAAACGGCATAAACGGATGCAGCAGGATCAGGGTGTCTTGCATAACGCGCCATAAAACGCCAAGGGTGGTTTCTTTTTTTTGCGGGCCTTCTTTTTCGTAAAGCGCCGGTTTGATTGCTTCAAGATACCAGTCACAAAATTCATGCCAGACAAAATTGTAGATCTCGGCGGCCGCATCGTTAAAACGGTAGCTTTCCAGGGCCTCGGCCACTGTCTGGGTGACGCGACTGAGTCGGGACAAGATCCAGCGGTCCGGAAGCGAAAGGCCGTCAAAGTTGATTTTCTCGTAGGGTTGATCGATGTGCATTAGCGCAAACCGGGCGGCATTCCACAGTTTGTTGACAAAATGGCGGTATCCCTCGATTCGTTTTTCTGACATTTTGACGTCCCGACCCTGGGCCGCAAAAGCCACCAGCGTAAAACGGAAGGCATCGGTGCCGTATTGCTCGATTACCGTTAAGGGGTCGATGACGTTACCCGTAGACTTACTCATTTTTTTACCATCTTCATCGCGAACGAGCGCATGCACGTATACGTCTTTAAAGGGCACATCTTTCATGAATTGGATGCCCATCATCATCATGCGCGCCACCCAAAAAAAAAGGATGTCAAATGCGGTTACCAGAACCGCTGTGGGATAAAACGTTTTTAAAAGGGGGGTCTTATCCGGCCAACCCATGGTGGAAAAGGGCCACAGGGCCGAACTGAACCAGGTATCCAGCACGTCGGTTTCCTGTACCAGCTTTGCCCCGCCGCATTGGCTGCAGGCCTGAGGTGCTTCCATGGAAACGATCACTTCTTCACAATCTGCGCATGTCCAGGCCGGTATCTGATGACCCCACCATATCTGACGGGAGATGCACCAATCACGGATATTTTCCATCCAGTCGTAATAGGTCTTGGTCCACATATCGGGTATGATTCGGGTTTGGCCGGATTTTACCGCTTTAATGGCCTGTTGTGCCAGCGGTTTTACCTTTACAAACCATTGCCTTGAAAGATTCGGTTCCACCATTGTATGGCAGCGATAGCAATGCCCGACACTGTGTTTGTAAGGTTCGATTTTTTCAAGCAGCTTTTCTTTTTCCAGGGCTTCGATGACGGCTTTGCGGGCTTCAAAACGGTCCAGACCTGCAAATCTCCCGGCCGCAGCCGTCATTTTTCCATCGTCTCCGATCACCTTTATGGCGGGCAGGTCGTGACGCATACCGATTTCAAAATCATTGGGGTCATGGGCCGGTGTTACCTTTAACCCACCGGTACCAAACGACATATCAACATAGCTGTCTTTGATCAGTGGAATTTCCCTATTCATCAACGGGAGAATAACAACTTTTGATTTAAAATCGCGGTAGCGTTCATCATCCGGATGAACGGCAACAGCTGTATCGCCCAGCATGGTTTCGGGCCGGGTTGTGGCAACCACAATGGCTCCTTCACCTTTTGAAAACGGATAGCGGATATGATACAGGTGGCCGTCCCTTTCCTCGTGTTCGACCTCAAGGTCTGCCAGGGCCGTATGACAGCGATGGCACCAGTTGATGATGTAATCGTCTCGATAGATAAGGCCTTCATGGTAAAGGTCCACAAAGACCTTGCGCACCGCACGTGACAATCCTTCATCCATGGTGAAGCGTTCACGCTTCCAATCGCAGGAAGCACCGAGCCGTTTTAACTGATTAATGATTTCACCACCGAACTTTTTACGCCATTCCCATACGGCCTCGATAAATTTTTCCCTTCCCAGCGTATGGCGATCGGTGCCCTCGGACGCCAATTTTTTTTCGACAACGTTTTGAGTGGCAATGCCGGCATGATCCGTCCCCGGCATCCAGAGCACATTGTCTCCGCGCAGCCTTCGGTAACGGCATAGAACATCCTGCAACGTATTATTCAGGGCGTGGCCCATATGTAAGACACCGGTAACATTCGGGGGAGGAATAACAATGGAATAACCTTTTTGCGGACTTTTTGCTTGAGCGGCAAATAAATCCTGTTCCTCCCAGTATTGATACCAGCGTCGTTCAACTTCATGTGGCGCATAAGATTTTTCAAGTAGATTTGAACCCATTGAAACCGCATTCCTCCTGTTCGTTGTACGCGTGAGACACCAAAGAAGGTGGCCTTTTTTGATCGCGTCTTCGCAATTAACCCTTAAATCTCGTCATTTGCGTCAGAAAAAATAACGCTGTCCTTCCCCAAAATATAAAAAGGGGATTTTAGAATAATCCCCTGCTAGTACCATAGTGCTGATTGAAAATATAGCCTTTTTTATTTACTCAGAAATGCCCTTTTGGCATTACCTCAGGAGCTTTCAGGGCCATTGTCTTCCAGCAGAATGTTTTTAAGTCTGTCGATTTCTTTAGAGACGGCTTTTTCGATCACCTCAACAACCATGGACTCAATTTTTTCCGAATAGTTTTGCTGAATGATCCGTTCGATGGATTCTTCTATCTTATCATGATCCACATCGAAAGCGGCGATCCCGTGCGCCGGCATCGGCTCCTCGGATGGCTCATCCTCTGTGATTCGACGTTCATCGTCTTCGGCCATGAATTCTTCTATTTCATCATGATCATCATCAAAACCGGCGATCTCGAGCGGCGGCAGCGTCCCTTCGGATGGCTCATCCTCTGTGATTCGACTTTCTTCATCTTCGGCCATGGATTCTTCTATTTCATCATGATCATCATCAAAACCGGCGATCTCGAGCGGCGGCAGCGTCCCTTCAGATGGCTCATCCTCTGTGATTCGAAATTCTTCATCTTCGGCTGTGGGTTCTTCTATTTCATCGTGATCATCATCGAAATCGACGATCTCGAGCGGCGGCAGCGTCCCTTCGGATGGCTCATGATCTGTGGTTCGAATTTCTTCCCTTTCGTCTTCGTCTCCATCTTCGTTTTTGGCGTCGCCGGTGATGGCCACCGCTTCCTCGAGCTCCTCCTCGTCGGATACCATCTCATCTTCGAAATCGGTTTGCGCCTCAGTTTCATCGAAAAATATGGTATCCAGCTGATCGATTTTTTCAGATATTTCACTGGAATCGATATTAAAATCAAAATCTTCTGCCTCAGTCCCCTGATCTAACATGTTCATTTCAGAACCGGCCTCAACGCCTAAGTATTTTGTTAAATCATCTTCAAGATCATTATCGACTCGCACTTCTTCATCTATCGAATCCTTGATGAAATCTTCAAGTTCAACATCTTCGATATTCTCTTTGAGACCGTCAAATTGAATGATTTCATCCACAATGTCCAGGTTTTCGTCTTCTTTGTCCTCCGCCTTTTCCTCCTCAGGTAAG
>JASFGM010000022.1:0-12608 GCA_050123755.1 Desulfobacterales bacterium | reverse complement strand
ATTCGCCGATAGCATCGCTTGCCCAATTTGTAACCGGGTTTTTATTTGTTTATCTGAAACGATCCCTGTTTGTATTTACCAATTACCGTATTTTTCATGTGCCCACGACCCCGGGCTACAAATTTAACAACGCTATCGCGCACATACCTTATGAAGGTTGTCGTTCCATTACCCTTAAGAGAGGGACACTGATTGTCGAGTATGCAAAATTCGGTAAGCCGGAAAAATTTAAGGCCATCGGGCTTTCGGAAAGAAGAAAAATCAGAGCGCTGCTTAAAAGCAAGCCGCTGTCGGGGACCAAAACCAAGTTGGGCCAGCGTTTCCACCTGTGTCCACAATGTACCCATCCGCTATCGGCCGGAAAGTATGTCTGTGAATCCTGTCAACTCAAGTTTAAAAATAAGATCCTGGCCTATATTATTGCCATTCTTATTCCGGGAGGGGGCTATTTCTATACGCGCCATTATTTGATCGGGCTGCTTAATGCGATTGTAGAGATTTTTCTGGTGGTATACATTGTTTTGATCCTGAAAGGCGTTCTGATCGGAGCTGAGGGCATCATGAGCTATCCACCCTTGCTGGGCGCCATTTTTCTGGTCATAAAAATTATTTCCGTTATCCATTCCACTCATTTTATCGAAGAATTTATTCCCAGAAAAAAACTAATCGAAACCAATCCCGCCGTTGCCAAACCGCGACCGCAAAACGAAAACGAGCAAACAGAAGACGCAGAAAAGAAGTGACTAAAGTGAACTAAAGTTTGAAGTGACTAAAGTTAAGGAGTCGCAGCGCTCCATCTTTTATTATAAAATAGACAGAATGCCTCGACTTTAGTCACTTTAGTTCACTCACCGTTGTGCATTTTTGAGACAGCTTCTATTTGTTCCACGAGAACAATGAAGCCCCCAGCGTCAAAAAACCGATTGTCATCAGCGAAAGGACAATGATCTCGGGCCCCACCTCGATCAATCCGGCCCCGTCATGCATCACCTTGCGCGCCGCGGTCAGCATGTGCGTCAGCGGGAAAATTTTAGCCGAACTTTTTACCCACTGAGGTGCGCCTTCCAGTGAAAACCAGACCTCGGATAAAAACATCATCGGCCAGGAGATAAAGTTTAGAATTCCGGTGGTGAATTCTTCGCTGGTTCCCCTGGACGCAAGCACCAATCCCAGGGAGGTCAGACTCAGGCTGCCGAGGAAAAAAATTACAAACAAATCCAGATATGCGCCTTGCACCCTGAATGAAAAAATGAGATCGCAACCGGTCCAGACAATCACCAGGGTAAACATGAGCAGAAAGATTCGTGAAATGGCCTGGGCTGTTAAATATTCAAATGCATTTAAAGGCGTCGCTTTCAGGCGCTTTAAAACCCCGTTTTTGCGATAACGCACGACAACGTATCCCACTCCCCAGAGGGCGCTGAACATCATGTTCATCGCCAGGATGCCCGGAAACAGCCAGTCGATATAACGGATCGCACTCCCCTTAATTTCTCTTTTTTCAGCATTGAGTTTGCTTTCGGCCGGGACAAGGCTGGCTTTAAACATTTGCTCGACGACGTATCCTTTGGGCGAAGCATCGCTGACCCAGTATTGATGCGGTCCGTTGCCGGTTTTTAACAAAAAATCAATTCGGTGATGTTTTAGCTTTTCCAATCCTTCGGCTGCATTGGGAAACCCGATAAATTTGAGATGTTGCATATCTTTAAAGCGCTGGGGGATGTTGAGTTCCGCAACCGAAACCGGCTTTGTTGTAGATGGAAATATGCCGATTTTATATTCGGTATAGGTCTTGCCGCCAAAGATAATGCCGAACCCGGCGACCAACAGAAACGGAAATAAAAAGTTCCAGCCGAATGCCGAACGGTCGCGGAAGAACTCATAATTTCTGGCCTTTAAGATGGCCCACAGTCGCTTAAAGCTCATGATTATTCTCGCAGCTTGCGCCCGGTGAGGTTTAAAAACACGGATTCCAGATTAGGGGAGCGCACCGTGATGTCCGATAAATCGACATCATGGGAGATCAATTGCTCCAAACATTGATTGACGTCATCGGTTTTAATTTCGATCGTATCTTTGACTTCACGAATCGGCAGCGGGAAGCTGTTTGCCTTGAACGCATAACGCTCCCGGGGGAGAACCACGGTAATCCCGCGGCTGTACTGTCGAATTAGCGCATCGGGTGATCCCTGCGCGATAATCTTGCCGTAATCCATAATGGCCACTTCATCACAGAGATGCTGCGCTTCTTCCATGTAATGAGTGGTCAGAATGAGTGTTTTACCTTCGGCTTTGATTCCCTGGATTAGATCCCATAAATTCCGACGGGCCTGGGGATCAAGCCCGGTGGAAGGCTCATCTAAAAAGAGCAGTTCGGGCCGGTTAATCAGGGCCAGCGCCAGCAGGAATCGCTGGCGTTGTCCGCCCGATATTTTGTCGTTGTATTGATCGAGAAATTCACCGAGTCTGCACAGCTCCACGAGTTCTTCAATCGAGCTGGTCTTTGTGAATAAGCTTTGAAAAGTTTGCAAGGTTTCGCGAACGGTCAGAAGATTTAACAGGGCCGTGCTCTGAAACTGAATGCCGACTTCTTCTCTAAATGATGGTGAGCGCGATTTTCCTTTGTAAAGGATCTCGCCGGCTGTCGGCGGTATCACATCTTCAATGACTTCGATTGTTGTCGTCTTGCCGGCGCCGTTAGGACCCAGCAGACCAAAGCAGACACCCTGTCGGATGGCAAAGCTGATCTCATCAACCGCAACCACCGTATCATATTTTTTTACCAGATTTTTGACTTCGAGGATGACATCCATATTAAGGTTTCAGGTGTCAGTGTTCAGGTGTCAGGAATTATGAGGTTTCAGGTGTCAGTGTTCAGGTGTCAGATGACAGTAAACGGTCTGCTCTTTGTCGTTCGTCACCTGCTTTGTGTACGCTGTCCTCTGTGTCTTCCTGACACCTGACACCCGACACCTGAAACCACATAGATTTATCTATGATAAATCATCAAAATAAGATATCAATACTTTTTTGCATCTGATTTTGATTCGGTTTATCGCTTTTTCCCGGGTTGCCGTTAGAACGCGGGAAGGGTTGCGGGTTAAATGGCTTGACATTTCTTTTGGGGCAACTTAGTTTTTCTCTGCAATCAACGGACAAAATTTTAGGTTAATAGGTTAGACTTATGCAACCGGTTGTATCTATCGTCGGCCGCTCTCAATCCGGCAAAACCACACTTATCGAAAAGCTGATTCCCGAGCTGAAGAAACGCGGATACAGCGTCGGCACCATCAAGCATTCGCACCATAACCCGGACATTGACCGCTCGGGTAAAGACAGTTCCCGGCATAAGGCCGCAGGGGCCGATACCGTTATTTTTCATTCACCCGGAAAAATTGCCATGGTTAGAAATGAACACAGTGGAAACCTGGATAGTCTGCTGGGCTATTTTAAGGATGTCGATCTGGTGATCACCGAAGGTTACAAAACAGGAAACAAACCCAAGATCGAAATCGTGCGGTCCGCGCGGCATTGTGAGCCACTGTTAAAAGATGATACGCTTCTGATTGCGGTGGTGACCGATGTGGATCTTCAATTAAAGGTCCCTAAATTCGGATTTGAAGATGTTGTGCCCTTAGCCGATATGATCGAAGAAAAATTTCTATGATGTCGGATTTCGCATTAGAAAATTTGATGTGCCACCGGGACAACCTCGAAAATGTCCTGGACAATCTTAAAGAAGGGATTATTGCCCATGACATGGACCGGCGCATCTTTTTTTTCAATACTGAAGCCGAACGCATCACCGGTTACAGCCGCGCGGATGTATTAGGCCGGGACTGCCATGAGGCCTTTGGTAGTCCCTTTTGCGGGGAGCGCTGTGCCTTTTGTGAGGATCCGCCCAAACTGGCTGAGAAATCCGAATACACGCTGAACATCAGCACCAAAAGCGGCGAGCAGCGACGCATCGAGATGACGGTGACCAGCATGCGGGGTGCCGACAAACAGTATTCCGGTGTGCTGGCATCATTTAAGGATGTTACCGATATTTTCAGTCTCAAAGAGCGCGTCGGGGAGCTGACCAGCTTCGGCAACATCATCGGCCAGGACAGCAAGATGATAGCGATCTTTAAGCAGATCAAAGATGTTGCCGATTATGATTACCCGGTTCACATCTCCGGTGAAACCGGTACCGGCAAGGAGCTTGTGGCTGCGGCCATCCACAGCGAAAGCCGTCGCGGCGGCGCACCGTTTGTGCCGATCAATTGCGGGGCCCTGCCGGAAGGCCTGATCGAAAGTGAGCTTTTCGGGCATGTGAAAGGTGCCTTTACCGGGGCCATCCGGGATAAAAAGGGCCGTTTTGAACTGGCGGATGCCGGAAGCGCGTTTCTGGATGAGGTGACCGAGCTTTCAAATAACATGCAGGCCAAGCTTTTACGTTTTTTGCAGGAAGGCCAATTTGAAAGAGTGGGTGGAGAACAAACCAGAACCGTCGATGTGCGGGTCATCAGCGCCACCAACAGAAATCTGAAAGAATCGGTTAAACGCGGCAAGTTTCGGGAAGATTTATATTATCGGCTCAATGTGATACCGATTGAGCTGCCGCCGCTGCGCGATCGCAAAATCGACATTCCCTTACTGAGCGAACACTTTTTGCAGGAAGCCCGGCAACGCTATGGTAAGAAACTTCTTAAGTTATCCAGCAAGGCCATGTCGTTGATGCTGGATTACCGCTGGCCGGGAAATGTGCGCGAATTACAGAACGCCATCCAGTTTGCCATTGTTAAATCCAGCGGCCGGGTAATTTCTGCGGATGATCTGCCCCTGGAGCTTCGCGATCTTGAAAATATCTGCGTACGCAGAGGCCCGTCCCGCAAGCTGGATGCAGATTCGGTTCGATCGGCGCTTGAACGAACCGGCGGCAACAAGGTTAAGGCCGCCAAGCTTCTCGGTGTGGGCCGGGCGACCCTATACCGATTTTTAGGCGATCACCCGGATGTGCTCGAAACGGTGAAGTTACCCTTTTAGGTTGTTCGAACGTATTGGATTTTGTTTTCATCTCACAACTGTGCTTGTCTTCTCACCGCAGAGACGCAAAGGGCGCAGAGGTTAATTTTTTCTAAAAAAACGATAAGACAATATTCGCGGTAATATGAATTAATTAACAGGAGGATAAACAAATGAACGCGCCCGGAGGGCTTGGGTTTATTTCTTTTCGGCCTCTCACCGAAAAGAAATAAGAAAAAAATCCTCTGCGAACGCTGCGCCTTTGCGGTGAGATAATTCTGTAACTCCAAGAAAGGCCAAATAAATGCTTACCCTGGAAGAACTAAAAAAAGATACGGACTTAATTAACGAAATCGAATGGGATATGACGCCCGAAGAAGCCGTTAAACAATATCTGGAGTGGGGCAACACGGATTGGGGCAGCGGCAAATTCGTCATCCGATCCAAAAGCGATTATACGACCTATTTTGTCGTCAATTGCTGGCGCAGGCCCTATTATATTTATCTGATTCGCCGAAACTCTGAAGCGGCGCTTGAGCTGGCAAAGTTCGAGCTTCCGGTCCAGTTTGAAAAGGATGTTTGCGAGCTTAAAGGCGTGTACGCACTGGAAGACGATGCCAAGGCCTGGTTGAAACAAGAACTGGGGGTTTAAGGAGATATTTATGGAAATAGACAGGATCGATAGCAGGGAGCAGCTGGATCGGCTGGCAAAAGAATTCCGTTATATTATTACGGATATTATGTGCCGGGCAGGTGGCGGACATATCGGCGGATCCCTCAGTCTGGTGGAAATTATCATCACGCTTTATTTTAGAATCTTGAATCTCAAACCGGACAATCCGCGCTGGGAAGATCGGGACCGCTTCATATTATCCAAAGGACATGCCGGCCCGACCCTTTATACCGCGCTGGCCTACAAGGGCTATTTTGAAAAAGACGTGCTGCTGACCCTGAATGCCAACGGCACAGAATTGCCGAGCCATGTGGACCAGGTCATCACACCCGGCGTTGATCAGACCGCGGGTTCGCTGGGTCAGGGATTGTCCTGTGCGAATGGTATCGCCCTGGCCAGCAAACTTCAAAAAAGAACAAACAATGTCTTCTGTATTGTGGGTGACGGCGAATCCCAGGAGGGGCAGATATGGGAAGCCGCGATGTTTGCGGCCCAGCATAAACTGGATAACCTGGTGGTCATCACCGACTACAACAAAATGCAAATCGACGCCGAAGTAGAAAATATCGTATCGCTGGAACCCCTGGTGGATAAATGGCGGGCTTTTGGCTGGGAAGTGTTTGAGATGAATGGCCATGATTGGGACGAGATTTATGATACCCTCAACAAGGCCATTGCCGTCAAAGACAAGCCTGCCATGATCGTGGCCCATACGGTAAAGGCCAGGGGCAACGAATGTTACGAGAATCGGATTGAATGCCATTTCATCAATATCCCTGATGAAGACGAGCGCCAAAGGGTCATCGGCGGTGTTTGCACCGACGATGATGGACAGCCGTTCCGTTTTAACTGGACGGAAGGAAAAGACGCATGAAGTTACACGAGAAAGAATTAAGGGCCGTCTATGCGGATACAATTATTGAGTTGATGACAGAAAACAGCAATGTCGTTTGCCTGGAAGCCGACCTGGGCAAATCGTCGGGAACGGTCCCCCGGGTTTGGGAAGCGTTTCCGGATCGGTTTTTTGATGTTGGGGTTGCCGAAGCCAACATGATGAGTATTTCGGCCGGCCTGGCAAACGAGGGTCTGGTGCCGTTTTGCGCAACCTTTACCCCGTTTGCCACCCGCCGCGCTTATGACCAGATCACGATTTCAATTGCCTATGCCGAAAACCCGGTAAAAATCGTCGGCACCGCGCCGGGTGTCACCACAGCCAAAAATGGCGCCACTCACATGTGCTTTCAGGACCTTGCAATCATGCGCGCGATGCCGAATATGCGCGTTTACTGTCCGGCGGATGTCTATGAGCTTCGTTCCATGCTCAGATATATGGCCGCCAGTAAGAAACCGGAATACATGCAGCTGATTCGAGAAGTCCACTCGCCGATATTTGACGAAAGCTATGAATTTGATCCCTATCAAGCTAAACTGATCGCTGAAGGATCTGATGTCACCCTTGTCACGACGGGGTTAACAACCCAGCTTGCGCTTGAGGCTGTTAAATCGCTGAATGAAGAAGGTGTTCATGTTGAGCATATCCACTATCCGTCGGTCAAACCCTTTGATGTCGAAACCCTTTTAGGTTCGGTAAAGAAAACCAAGGCGGTGGTAACGGCGGAAAACCAGAATGTGATCGGCGGGCTGGGCGGAGCGGTCTGTGAGGTTCTATCCGAAAACTATCCCGTAAAAGTCAAAAGACTGGGCGCCCAGGATCGATTCGGGGAAGTGGGCGACGTGGCCTACCTAACTCAAGCCCTGGGTATTGGTGCGCCAGATATTGCCAAGGCATGTCGTGAGATGAGCAAAGCCAAATAGGCGTTACGGTGGTAATGGAAAAACCGACTCAAAAATTTTGGGAACTCAGACTGCAAGACTGTAAGGATGCACTCGAAAAGAATAATTTTGAGGCCTTTGTTGCCCAAACCCCGGCGGAGGCCGGGCAAATCGTCATCGATCAGATCCTGCCCGAAATTGATGTCAAAAGTGTGTCCTGGGGGGATTCTTTAACGCTATATGAAACCGGTGTTTTAGAGTTTTTTAAAGACAATCCCGAAATCAATTTGATTCAGACCTTTGATGCAAATGTATCCCGCCAGGAAATCATCGAACGTCGCCGAAACGCCCTTTTAACGGATCTGTTTTTTACCGGGACCAATGCCGTACTGGAATCCGGTGCGCTCGTGAACCTGGACATGGTGGGCAACCGCGTCGGCGCAATCGTTTTTGGCCCCAGATGTGTCGTTATCATGGTAGGCCGCAATAAGATCGTCTCCGATCTGGAGCAAGCCATGGATCGTATAAAGAACCTGGCGGCCCCGGCCAATGCCATCCGGCACGAACAAAAAACACCGTGTGTCCAGACTTCTTACTGCATGGACTGCAATAGCCCCGCTCGAATTTGTAATATATGGACAATCCATGAAAAATCGTATCCCAAAGGCAGAATCAAGGTTATATTGATCAATCAGGATCTGGGATTGTGAAGTGGGACTTGAATACCTATTTTATAAAACCTACTAATGATAGGGGTTTTCTATCACTTCCGGCTATTGGATCGTTAGACAGGATTAGTTTTTTTTCAACTTTAATTCCCTTGAATTGCTGTCTGCCTTTTCCTCTTCCTCCAATTTCAATGACAATCCTTTCCTTCCCATATTCCACAAGGTAATCTGGGGTTTTTGCTCCCCGCTTTGTTTTCAGGTAATGGAACTTATAACCTTTCATGATAAGCATTTCAGCAAAAAAATCTTCCCGGATGGCCCCCAAACATTGCTGCAACTCGCTGTATAAGAGACGAAACGGAAGAAGCATCAGTACTTTTGGTTCTTTGAGTACATTGGTTCCTTTTGGATAGATGGGGTTAAGTATAAAGGCCTGGGTAAGCATCTTAACAAATAATTCTGCTTTATATTTCGTGATTCCAAGATTTCTTGAAATCGATGAGAAGTTAATCCCATCGACCTCTGATTTTCCGATAAACGATAGCGTCTTCTCGACCTTTTCAATATCCTCAAATCTGAGATTTGAAACCATTGGTATATCCTTGCGAATGACCTTCGAGCAGATATTTTGCAGAAGAGGCAAGGGTTCCGGCTCTTCCAGCGCAAGTGGGAATATTCCCCCCTGCAAGTAGCTTTCAAACAGATAGTTAAATCGCATATGTCCTGTTGTCCACCGGTTATCGAGAATATCGCTGATACTAATGGGTGGTATTTCAACATCTTTTATAAAAGACAGATATTCTCTGAAAGAAAAGGGATATAAACGCCGCAGCAGGACACGACGAGAGAGGTCATGAGCAGATTCAAAAAGGGACAACGATACGGAACTTGTGAAAACCAAACGTATTTTTAGAAAGTCATAAATCTTTTTTAAATCTTTAGGATAGGTTTTGCAAAAGTGAATTTCATCCACTAGCAGCGTTCTTATTTTATATTGATCCGAGAGAATTCTCGCCACTTGGTACAAATCCGATTCAACTAAGGTATCTGCTGAAAGGTAAAATGTGTCAGGCTTTCCAGCGACTATCTGTTTGAGCATAACGGTTTTCCCCACCCCGCGGGGCCCCACAATTCCGATGAAATGTTTTCCGAGTTCACGTTGAATTTCGTTAAACAGGTATCGCACCTTTGGAAACTGCTTGCCCTCTTCTTTCGCCCTTTCGTCCAACTCAAGCATTTCAGATATATTCATTTGACCTCCGTTTGGCTCGGAATTGAAGTTTCCTGTAGAACCTGCTTAGACAGGGCAGGGTATAAAAGCTTCTGGGAAATACGCATTTTGTCGATTTATTCCCTAAAAATACATCCATTTTGTTCAATTAAAATACAAAATGCTATACATTTTGTCAAATAATTTTTTAAAATGAAAACCATTTTTTTTAGATAGGAGTTGAAGAGCGGTCGGGGTATTAGAATAGAGATCCAAGGGCTCCGTGCTCACGCAGAATATTGAAACCAATCAGGAGCAGAACCACCCCTCCGAGAGCTTCGGCGTAGCGACTCATGCGCGTGACGCTGCCAATCTTTTTCCCCAGGTGCATCCCGGCTGTCGTAAAAGCACCCGCCACCAGGCCGATGATTAGGGCCGGCGTCCAGATCGAAACCGAGATCATCGAAAGGCTCAGACCGACGGCAAGGGCATCGATACTGGTGGCGACCGACAGCATCACCATGGTCATGCCCCGGGTGGGGTCTTTACGTTCATTCGCGTTTGTTTCTTTTTTGAAGGCCGCGCGTAGCATTCCCTGGGCCACAAAGACCAGGAGGACGAAGGCCGCCCAGTGAGCATAATTTTCAATCCAACTCCGGATGGTAAGGCCGGCGCTCCAGCCGAGCACCGGCATCATGGCCTGGAAGAGGCCAAAATGCCAGGCCAGCCGGAAATTTTGGCGAAAGCTGATTTTTTTCAGCATCACGCCGGCGGCAATCGCCACAGCGAAGGCATCCATGGCCAGGGCCACGGCTATGGCCGAGATATTGAGAAGCTGCACGGGTCGCACCTCTGAAAATCCAAAATTAAATCAGGCAAAGCATTTAGAGCTGCACCGGGGAAGCGGTGCTGAAAATGGATCCTCACTCAAAGTGCGTCGATATAGCATATTCTTGACCTGAATAAAACAACGAACAAGATTTTCCGGAGGCAATTTCCCGCTTTATAAATTTTGGCGCAAAAAAATGGGGTTCTGGTTGGGGCCCCATTTTGTTTATGAACAGCGGCTGATTGTTTGAAGAAATACACAACAACCTTAGATGATCCAATAAGGGCAGCTATTTGCACTTTTAAAGGTCACGTTTTTTGTGAGATTGTCAGAAGAGATCTCAAATAACATCTTTCTTTTTCGAAATTTTCTGTTAACTGGCTTGACTAGAAAATGGGTATCAGGTATCAGTATCATTTGCGGATGAAACCGGTTGGAGCTTTTGCCCCTTTGGTCGCTTCCAAATACGTTTTAAATTATCCCTGTCGCCGCACCACCTATTAATTCTGTTGAAAAACGAGCTTGATGATCTCTTCGGTACTATAGGTAGCAGTGTCAACCGCGCCTGGCGCGATCTGTCTCCCGGCGAAGTTGGAGGATAAAACCTATTAAGGGGAGAGGTTCCTGCCTCTCCTGCGGGTATAAATTATTTTAGAGTTATGTCTTAACGACGGCTGTCTGAGAAACGCTCGTGCTTGCCAGGCAAGGTATGCAAATTGACCGTCGGTGCAAGATATTAATCCTTTTGATTTCTTAAAATGACAGCATGCAAGGAGGTTTCAGCTATGGGGACATACGATGTCGTTGTCGTTGGTTCCGGAACCAGCGGTCAAACAGCTGCATTTCAATTGAATGAAAAAGATTTGAATGTAGCGGTCATAGAAAAGGCCGATCGTCCCGGTGGAATATGTGCGTTGGCCGGATGTCAGCCCAAAAAATGGTTTTATGAAGCAACTGAGACAATTGCCAGAAGCCGGCATCTGGAGGGGAAGGGAATCGTTTCGGTTCCTGAAGGCGACTGGGCCCAGGTGCTCGAACAAAAGCAGCAGTTTACTTCGGCGATCCCCGAGGGGACGATTAAAAATCTTCAAGAGGCTGGAATTCATTTTGTATCAGGAGAAGCAAGCTTTTTAAATGATAAAACGCTTTCCGTAAATGGGAAACGAATTCAGGCCAAATTTTTTATATTGGCGGTCGGCGCCAAACCGATGCAACTGCCCATAGAGGGGAAAGAGCATGTGATTACCAGTGATGATTTCCTTGACTTAGATGCGCTGCCGCCTTCCATTTGTTTTATCGGGGGCGGATTCATCTCTTTTGAATTTGCCCATTTTGCAGCAAGGCTGAGTCCAGCCAAACAGCGTGTGGTTATTTTAGAGGTTGCTGACAGGCCCTTGGGGACGTTTGACGCTGAAATGGTTGAACTGTTGGTCGAGGCATCTCAAGCTGAAGGCATCGAAATTATGTACGGCGTCAAGATCAACGCTATAGAGAAGCATGACAGAGGGTTCTTGATTCATACCGCGGATGACGGCAGCTTTGAAACCGATCTTGTGGTAAATGGAGCCGGACGGATACCTGATTTAGACACCCTGGAGCTAAATGCCGCAGGGATTGAGTATTCTAGACGTGGCATCACTGTTGATCAGACCCTGCGGACTTCCAACCGGCGCATCTTCGCCATTGGCGATTGTGTCGAAACAATACAGCTCGCACGGGTAGCTGATAAAGAAGCCCATGTGGCGGCTGAAAACATTTTAGCAGAACTTGACCTGGGCCAGAAATCAACTATGGATTACCGTGCTGTGCCGGCGATTCTTTTTACTTATCCCCAGCTTGGGATGGTCGGCCAAACCGAAGATGCTTTAAAACAAGACGGGCAAACCTATCACAAAAGCTTTGCTAAGAACCTCAGCTGGCCAACATACAAACGAGTGGGATTAAAGCATGCCGCCTATAAAATATTGACTGATGCGAATAATTTAATTCTCGGGGCCCATATCCTATCCGATCAGGCCTCTGGTTTGATCAATACAATCAAACAGGCCATGTTAAATGAAACAAAGCTGGAAGAGTTATATCAACAAACCATCGTAAGTCCTTATCCGACCAGGGAAAGTGATTTGAGTTATATGTTGAAACCGTTGCTGTCCGACTGATGCCTGTGGATAAAAAGGAATCAATTGGTGAAGGCAATCCAAAAAATTCATAATGAATGGGTTGCTATGCAGGTGCAATATCACAAAGCCGAAATATTTCAGGTTGGCAAAAGAAATCTAACAAAAAAGAAAATGATAGATGCGTGGGGCAATGTCAAAATTACATTGCCCCGTCATTGTCAGGCATACAAATTTTCTATCCATCTAATCGCTTCCACGTCAGTTACCTTTCTTAAATAGCGCTGAGTCGTTGACAGATGAGCGTGCCGCAGGATGACCTTACAATCTC
>JASFGM010000021.1:0-13204 GCA_050123755.1 Desulfobacterales bacterium | reverse complement strand
AATGATTATCGATGCGATTTTTGAGGCATACGAAGTGGCGTCAAAAATCTAAAAATCTATGCTGAAAGGAGGCTATTATGAAAAAAGGAATTGTCATCGATCCAGCAATGGATGGCAAAATTACGATGCGAGGAAGCGCTGATGACAAAAGCCTTAGGACGATAAACTGGCTTATTGATGAAGACCTGGTGGACTCCGATCAATTTGTGGCCGGTTTGTCCACTTTGGAACCGGGCATCATAGCACCCTTGCATGTCCACCCCGATTCCGAGGAGATCAACGTCGTTTTGGAAGGAAAGGGAAACTTTCTCACGGATGAGGGTGCCCAGCCGGTAAAGGTGGGGGACTGGAATTTCATCCCCAAAGGTGTATCGCACTCCCATGAGAATACCGGGGATGTGCCGTTTACGATTGTGTGGATATATTCACCCCCCACGAAAAGCATCCCCAAGGGATAGGGGGATTAAAATCAAGAAAATAATTTCTTAGCTTCTAAGTTTCTCTCAAGGCGACGCCTTGGTCCAGAGGATGTGATATGGAACCACGATCAAAAGAATCCGCAAGGCATATCGATGTTGTCCTGCGTGCTCTCGACGTGTTGGATTGTTTTCAGGATGATTCGGTTGTTTCCCTAAAAGAGATTATTGATCGGACCGGCGTAACACGAAGTCGCGCCATGCGTTTGTTGGGCACGCTGGTATCTCGCGGGTATTTGATAGAAGATTCAGATAAGCGAAATTATTATCTCGGTATAAAGCTGGCAATTCTAGGCAATTCTTTTGAAAAATTTAACAATATCGAGGTCATTACACGCCCGGTGTTAAAGCAGCTGGCGGTTAAAACCGGAGAATCAGCCACA
This sequence comes from Desulfobacterales bacterium, assembly GCA_050123755.1. Taxonomy (GTDB): domain Bacteria; phylum Desulfobacterota; class Desulfobacteria; order Desulfobacterales; family JAHEIW01; genus JAHEIW01. The sequence goes on along the minus strand of JASFGM010000021.1, from coordinate 12,345 downwards.
CTGTTCGTCGTCGACGGTTTCGAAAGAGTCGCATTAATTCGGGAGGAGGGAACCCACGCGATACGGTATTCCGTCCGTGAAGGCCAACGAATGCCGCTGCATGTTGGAGCGGCTGCAAAAATTTTGCTGGCCTTCGGGCCGGTTGAATTAGCCCAAAAAGTGGCGTCATCCCAAAGCGCCGATTCGAACAAGCTTATCAAAGAGATAGATGCAGCCAGGCAAAAGGGGTATGCTATTACCAAAGGCGAAAATGTACCCGATGCCCATGCTATCGCCGCGCCCGTTATTGATTATAAGAATAGATTAATTGGTGCTATCGGCATTGCCGGTCCGGCTCACCGCTTGGACGATAATCAGATTAAAAATCGCTTAAAAATAGTTCGTGAAGCCGCCAAGGATCTTTGCAAGAAATTCGGGAAATAAATTTGAGTTGAATATTACAGCAAAAGAAAAACCGTATACTGAAAAAAAGGCACACGCATATGAGCCATCCGACAAGTATGCAAACATCTATCCAAAAAGTGAAAGCCACTCGAAAAGAACGGATGGATTCATTATTCCCGGAACTCAATATAACGGAAAAGGCCAAACTGCTTGAACGTTACCATCCTGATTTCAATCACGACGTCAAACGCGAGCTTAAGATCGGCGTCAACAAAGGAGATCTGGCTCCGTTTGAGCTGGCTGATCTGCTCGAGGCTCCCAGCCGGCTGAGACCCGACGAGGTCAATTTGGATAACGTCGATTATGAGACCGATATTCTAGTCGTCGGCAGCGGTGGCGGTGGTCTCTCCGCGGCACTAACCATCAGCGAAACGGGAACCGACGTTATTATAGCGACGAAATTGCGAATGGGGGACTCCAATACGATCATGGCTGAGGGCGGTATCGGTGCAGCCACGACGCCGGAAGACTCGCCGCTTATCCATTACGTTGATACACTGGTGGGGGGACGCGGAAAAAACATACCGGAGCTTGTGGATGCCCTGGTTTGCGACGCTCCCTTTATTGTCGAATGGCTGGCGGCGATGGGCGTTAATTTTGATCGGCTGGCCGATGGCTCCTATTTTACGCATCGGCCTGGAGGACACTCGCGCCGCCGTTCCCATTCGGTTATGGACCTGACAGGGCTTGAGATCATGCGGGTGCTGGGGGATGAGGTGCGCAACCGGGACATACTGACCCTCGAATTTTGCCCGGCGGTGGAACTGCTTATGGATGACAAAGGTCAATGTGCCGGCGCCGTGCTTTTTAATTTTGACACCAACACACCGGTTGTGGTGAAGTCCAAGATAACCATACTGACCACCGGCGGCATGGGCCGATTGCATCCGCTGGGATTTCCCACTTCCAATCATTACGGTGCCACTGCCGACGGTCTCGTGATGGCATATCGGACCGGAGCGAAGCTGCTGTACGTTGAATCCGTTCAGTATCATCCCACCGGGATCGCCTGGCCGGAACAAATGTTGGGGCTTTTAATTTCAGAAGCCCTGCGCGCGCAAGGCGCCCAGGTCCTCAACGTTGACGGCAAGATGTTTTGCGCTTCTCTGGAGACCCGTGATGCCCTGGCTGCGGCTATTATTCGTGAGTGCAGCAGTCGGGGAAAGGGCGTCACGACCCCCACGGGCATGATCGGCGTATGGTTGGATACCCCGCTTATTGATCTTATTCACGGCAGTGGTACTTTCGTTCGTCGCTTCGCCGGCATCTATTCGCGGTTTAAACAGCATGAGATTGATCCTCTCGAAGAGCCCATTTTGGTATATCCCACCCAGCACTATCAAAACGGCGGCATTGCCATCAATGATCGGGGTGAAACGTCGGTGCCGAATCTGTATGCCGCCGGGGAGGTTTCGGGCGGCGTACATGGTCACAACCGGCTGGGATCGAATTCGCTGGTGGATATTTTTGTGTTCGGCAAACGGGCCGGCAAGGATGCGTCCGCAAAAGTGAACGATATTACCAGCGGAAAATTAACGTTGGAGCATATCCGCCGTTTTGAGAAGGAACTTCGAGATGCGGGGATTGTATCCAAACAGAAATCACCGATGATGTTGCCGGAATATCGTTTTGAGAAAGCCCTTACCAGCATTCAGTATTTAAAGTGATAATTTGGAGACAAACATATGGAGATCCAAAGTTCCATTGAAAAAATACCCATTTACGTCATGGGAAAGCGTTACAACGTTCCGATGGGATTGACCATCATGAAGGCACTCGAATACGCCGGTTATAAACTAAAACGCGGGTGCGGATGCCGGGGAGGTGTTTGCGGCGCGTGCGTGACGGTGTATCGTAAAAAGGATGAGTACAAATGGCAGATCGGACTGGCATGCCAGTCCGTGGTTGAGAAAGACATATTTCTCGTCCAACTTCCCTACGTACCGGCCCATAAAGCAGCCTATGACATTGCGTCATTTAAGCTTTGCGAGGAAGGCGTTGCGGCGCTCTATCCCGAACTTCTCCGATGCATGGGCTGCAACACATGCACCCGATCCTGCCCCATGGATTTGGAAGTTATGAATTACATTTCCGCGGCCTTGAGAGGGGATTGGTCAGAGGTCAAAGAGCTGTCAATGGAATGCATTATGTGCGGAATGTGCGCGGCAAGATGTCCAAGCGATTTGGCGCCTTTCAATATCGCCATGCTCATAAGACGAATGGTGGGAAAAGGCAATCACAAAAGCCCGATACATCTCCAAAAGCGTTTGCAAGACATCCAAAGCGGTACCTATCAAACCGAATTGGAACGTCTTAAAACAATGGATAAAGAAAATTTGCAAGCCGTTTACAAGGATTATCAAGCGACCAAAGGGGCAGCCGTTTAGCCATGATGCGAATTGACACTCCCATCAGCCCTGATGTGATTGAAAAGCTGAACGTCGGCATGCAAATCGAGATTTACGGCCGGGTTTTGTGTGGACGGGACGCCGTTTTGCCCAAGCTTGTTCAACTGGCTCGCAAAAACGATCCCATGATTGAGGAGATCGGCCTGGATGGCGCCGTGATCTTCCATACTGCAGTGAGTCCGGCCGGTATCGGTCCTACTTCCAGCAACAAAGTTGAAATCGAGGCGAGCATACCGGAGCTGGCCATGGCCGGCGTCCGTATGCATGTAGGCAAAGGCGCACTGAGTCCTGCGACCATTGAGGCCCTAAAGCACAACCATTCGGTTTTCGCTGTCACGCCGCCTGTTAGTGCGCTTTTTACGGATAGAACGATTGCGAAGAAAGTGATTGCGTTTGAAGAAGAAGGAATGGAAGCGCTGTTTGCGATTCATGTCAAGCAATTGCCTGTCATTATCGCTGTGGCTCATGGGCGTAGCATTTTTAGCGGCAACGGTGAGGAGCGCGCATGAGAATTCAACCTGCTGATATAGAAACAGCGGCCAAAGACTGCCTGATCAAAGCGGGCACCACGTTTCGCGACGATCAGATCGGCGCCTACCGCAAAATGATTGCAAACGAATCCAATCCGAACGCGTGTTGGGTTATGGAGCAGCTTCTAAAAAATGCTGAAATTGCAGCCCGCGAACACGTGCCGCTCTGCGATGATACCGGCATTCCACATGTTATCGTCCAAATTGGCGAATCTTGCCAATTACCTCCGGGGTGGGCGCTGGCAATCCAGGAAGGTATTGCCAGCGGACTGCGCAAATTACCGGGTCGACCAATGGCCGTCCGAGGCGACGATGTGCAGCGCGTGGAGCAATCCCGTGGACTGCACGCGGATCCCGGAATGCTGGAAGTGGCTCCAATCATCACCCGTTGCGTCACAGGGGATAAATTGTCATTAACCGTACTTCTGCTGGGGGGCGGGCCGGAGATACGCGCTAAAACGCGGCACATCTTTCACTGCCGAAGTATAGATCATGTGCTTGATGAGGTTGCCGGCTGGTTTACGGCTGAGATCGGTTTATTGGGTTGCACGCCTGCCGTGGCCGCCATCGGTATCGGCCGCAGCCAGGTAGAGGCCTCCGTACTGATGCTGGAGGCGATGGCCGAAGGCAGCCTTGAAAATCAAAGTGATTTGGAAAAAAAAGTAACCACTGCCATCAATGCATCACGGGTCGGGCCCCTCGGTTTGGGGGGCGATGTCACCGCATTAGGAACTTTTCTAAAGATCGGTCCGACCCGGGCCAGCGGGGTTCGGATTGCCAGCATACGCCCATGTTGCTGCATTGAACCCAGACGGGCAACAATTACTTTAGGCGCTTAAAGTTTCAGATGAATAAAACACTTATCCGCATACTCGACGAAAACAATGCACCGGTTGCGCGGATGCGTCTGTTTTCCAGCGGGGTTCAACTGAATAATCGCATCCAGTACGATGACTCCATCACGGGTGACAGGGGATGCCTGGCATGCGGCAATTGCATCGATGCCTGTCCGGTTGTCCGGGAAAAACGGCGCTTTGTGTTTATCCAGAATCAGCGCACCTCGATGAGCCTTGAAAATATTGTCGATGACGAATGCCGTCGCTGTTACGCATGCGTGCGCGCGTGTCCGCAAGTGAGCAAAGCGGCCAAAGAATTCGTTATGGGTTTCAGGCGCGGAGAAAAAATCGTTCACAACTATACGGCCACCTTGATTTTCCTTTTGGCGGCCACCGGCATTTTCATGTTTCACTTCCAGGATATCATCCCTGTGTGGGAACTGCTTGTCTTACGCTGGTTTCATTTCAGCGCCGGTGTCTTGCTGATCGTGGCGCCGCTGATCTACTCTGTGTTGGACAGAGAGCATATGCGACGAACGCTTAGAAATATGTTTCGCTTTGGTTCTGAAGATCTTTTGTGGGTCAAAGAATTTTGGGCCTATTTGAAACGACCCATGCGAGTCCCGTTACCGTCCTGGAAGGAGTTCAATACCTATCATAAATTTTGGACTTCCTATCTGTTTATGGCGATTCCGTTGCTTGGGCTGACCGGCTTCATCAACTTTTTCGGAAATGGCGCTGAAGCGTCGTTATTTCTGTGGCTCAATTCCTGGGTGCACACGCTACTGGCGCTGATGACCGATTGTCTGATCCTGTTGCATCTGTATTTTAAAATTATGCGGCACATTTTCCGGGATATAAGCGACATGGCCAAATGCATGCAAACCAGGGGCAATACCAATTATCCGTTTTTGTACGACCCTAAAGCTGAGTCGGGGGAATTTGGTCGGGCACCTGTATTGGCCGAAACAAAAGGAGACAATCTATGAAAGCAGGGGTCAAATTAGCAGAGGGTGTCGGAAATTTTGAAGTTAAAAACGTCGATGTGCCGGTTATCGGTGATAGCGATGTTCGGGTTGAAATCAAAACAGCATGTGTTTGCGGCTCGGATGTCTTGCTCTATCAATGGCTTTACCGGGGCCGCTTTCCGGTCGAACCGCCGGTGATATTAGGGCATGAAGGCGCCGGTGTCATTGAAGATACGGGCAAACATGTTAAAGGACTTAATAAGGGCGACCGCGTGGTGGTTGAGTCCATTCTCGGCTGTGGCAATTGCTACTATTGCCACAGAGGACGACCGAATCTTTGCCCGCAATGGCAGCATTTAGGAATCAGCCGTGACGGCACCTTCGCTGAATATATCAAACTTCCGATGACGGCGGTGCACAAGCTGCCGGACAGCGTTTCATTTGAAGAAGGTACAATGGTTGAACCGTTGGGTATCGTCGTAAATGCCTTTGAGCGTATTCGGTTTTCATTAGGGGATTCGATTGTCATTATCGGCCCCGGAACCTTAGGGCTTTTGACTACCCAGGCGGCCCGTTCGTATGGTGCCTCTAAGGTGATCGTTTTGGGGCTGCAGAAAGATACACTCCGATTGAACAGGGTTCGGGAATTGGGGGCCGATGTCACGATTATATCGGATCAAGGCGATCCAATTGCGCAGGTTCTTGACCTGACCGATGGTATCGGTGCCGACGTCGTCATGGAAGCCGGTGGCACAAAGGAATCCTTTGATCTGGCCTTTGACCTTGTGCGCGGACGCGGTCAGATTGTAGCGATGGGGTATGCTGCGGAAGGTGAGATCGCACCGGTTCAATACGCGCGACAGGAACTTGCCATGTTTGGTGTGTGCGCCTGCACTCCCAAGCATTATGAAGAAGCCCTTAAATGGCTGCAACACGGAAAAGTGAGCACCAAAGCCATTATTTCGCACCGGCTCGATCTGTCGGAAGCGGAAAAGGGCATAAAATTGATGCGGGATAAGGAGGCCACCAAGGTTAGTTTGACGCCTTAATCAAAATTGCTGTTTAAAAAAATAAGCTTGAATTCGTTTTGAAACCGCTTCTAGGCTGAATGCGGAGATTTTAAGATCTTTATCCCTTTAATATAAAGGAGAATGGCCATGGCTGATGGAGCAGAAATCGTTGCAACCTATCTGGAATCAGAAGGTGTTGAATATGTATTCGGCATGTGTGGACACACCAATGTGGCCCTTCTGGATGCCCTGACGTACAAGACAAAGATAAAATTTATATCATTCCGGCATGAGCAGATAGCTGCTCATTCGGCGGACGCCTATTTTCGAGTAACCCATAAGCCGGGGGTGGTTCTGGTGCATGTTGGGCCGGGCATGACCAACGCCGTGACCGGAGTTGCCAATGCCGCCCTTGATTCGTCGGCTCTCGTCGTTATTGCCGGGGATGTCCCGAGTTTTCATTTTGGGCAGGATCCGCACCAGGAGATCAAACTCCACTTGGATGGGGGTCAGTTTGAGATCTATCGGCCTTTTGTAAAGCGATCTTGGCGCGTGCATGATGTTAAATTTATTTCTGATATCATTGCGAAAGCCTTTAACCTGGCGACATCAGGCCGTCCCGGTGCGGTCATGATGGATGTTCCCATGGACATGTTTTCACGAGCCTGCGAAGAAGATTCGCAAAACTTGACCCAAAGGAAGGTGACCGGGAAAAGGATTCGTGGCGATCATGGCGAGATCGAGAAGGCTATAAAGCTTGTCAGGGAGGCAAAGCATTCGGTCTTTTATTTTGGCGGCGGGGTGATTTTGTCGGAAGCCGCTCTAGAGGCTACCGCTCTGGCCGAATATCTGGGGATCCCGGTCGCCACCAGCTTAATGGGAAAGGGCGCGATCCCCGAAGATCATCCGCTGTCACTGGGTATGACCGGTTTCTGGGGTACACCCCTGGCGAACACCATGACCAAGGAGGCCGATTTGATTCTGGCGGCGGGGACCCGTTTTGCGGAAACCGATTCTTCATCCTGGCTGCCTGATTACACATTTAACATCCCGCCTACGCGATTGGTCCATGTGGATATCGATCCTCAGGAGATCGGAAAGATATTTCCGACAGAGATCGGCATCATTGGGGATGCCAAGGCGGTGCTGGAATCCATGCACCGGTGTGCGCAGGAGAACGGAGCGCCGCGGGATTGGAAAAACGATCCCACGGCAGCTAAAATATTAAGAGAAAAACAAAGATGGTTGGAAGGGCTCAGCGAACAGCAATTGTCCGATGCGGTGCCCATCCGCCCTGAACGAATTTTGAAAGAAGTTAGGGAGGCGTTGCCGAGAGACGGCATTATCCTAACAGACGTCGGCTGGAACAAGAATGGGGTGGGGCAGCAGTTTCCCATCTATGAGCCGCAGACGCATTTGCCACCCGGCGGCCTGGCGACCATGGGATTTGGACCCGCCGCAGCCGTCGGCGCCAAACTGGGGGCACCGGACAAGCCGGTCCTTGCCCTGGTAGGGGATGGAGCCTTTGGATCGGTGAGTGCGGTGCTTGCAGCTGCGGTAGAAAACGATCTCGGCATTGTGTGGTTGGTTATGAACAACTACGGATACGGAGTCATTACCGGACTTCAGAAAGCGGCTTTTGGCCGAGCTGCCGGTACCGAATTCCGGATGGCCTCGTCAGGGGAAAACTACAATCCCGATTTTGCCATGTTGGCCAAATCATACGGCGCCGAAGGTTTCCGCATCGATGATCCAAACCAACTTAAACCGGCCCTGGAGAAGGCCCTGGCATCCGGCAAACCAACCGTACTGGATGTGATCATGGATCCCAGTGTGTTTGTACCGACGACCGGATACTGGGACGTAAAGGACATCTTTCAAGGAAAATTCTGATAGGACCTTATCGGATGTCTGAATTTATTCCCCGATAAAAAGTTCTCTTCCATTGAGTTGAAGAGGTTGATTTGGAGAATTATATGCGCAAAGATACAGATCAAATGCTGGCAGGTGTGCGCGTTCTGGATATTTCGAACCTCGTCGCTGGACCCGGTATTTCAACCAACCTGGCGGATTTCGGTGCCGATGTGATCAAGGTCGAACATCCTAAACTTGGTGACTACATTCGAAACTGGGGTCATAAAAAGGACGGTGTTCCCCTGGCCTGGAAATCCCACGCCCGGGGCAAACGCCTGTTAGCGTTGAACCTCAATACGACCCAAGGCCAGAAAATCATTCGCAGGCTTGCCGCAGGTGCGGACATCATGATCGAGAGTTATCGTCCCGGCAAGCTCGAAGAATGGGGTCTGGATTACGACACGCTTTCTGTGCAAAACCCAAAGTTGATTCTGGTAAGGGTCACCGGTTGGGGTCAGACAGGCCCCTATAAAGACCGCCCTGGATTCGGCACACTGGCCGAAGCAATCAGCGGTTTTGCCCATATTACCGGGCAGGCCGACGGCCCGCCCACTTTGCCCTCGTTTGCTCTGGGCGACGGTATTGCAAGTCTGGTTGGAACCTATGCCGTCATGATGGCGCTGTATCATCGGGATGTGCATGACAAGCCGGGCCAGGTGATTGATCTGAGCATTTTCGAATCCATTTTCTCCATTCTCGGCCCTCAGGTCATCGAGTTCGATCAGTTGGGAATTGTCCAGCAAAGGTTCGGCAATCGCTCGCCGAGAGGAGTCCCGCGCAATGCTTACGAAACATCGGACCAGCGCTGGGTGGCCATATCCGCTTTCGCCGGCGATATGGCCCTGCGACTTTTCAGGGCCATCGACCGCAATGATATGGCCGGCGATCCGCGCTATGCTACAGCGGCCGAACGCCTGGCACACGGCGATGTGGTCGACGGCATTATCGCGGATTGGATTAAACAGCGTCCCTTGCATGACGTCCTCGAGCGGTTGGAACAATTTGAGGTGCCTGCAGCGCCGATCTATGACATCGAGCAGATCCAGCGTGACCCCCATTATCAGGCACGCCAGACCATCACGCAAATGCCGGATGAGGATCTGGATACCATAAAAATCACCAATATTCCGGTCAAGTTTTCGCGCACACCGGGAAAAATTCGCCACACCGGCCGCACGGCCATCGGGTATGATACCATCGACATCCTGCAGGAGATCGGTATGAATAAAGCGGAGATCGAAGATCTCATTGACCGACAGGTCGTGCGGGCAGCGGAACGGACTGAGAGGGATATCTCATGAACAGCAGTATAGCGGCGGGCAATAAAGGAAAAAACGCCCGGGGCGATTGTTATGTTATTTTCGAGCCGAACGCTAACGGACCCCTCGATATTCGAGTCGAAAGCAGTGTTGAGACCCTGTATGGTCGTGCCATCAGAGCCCTGGCGGAAGAGGTATGCCGTCATTTCGAAGTTACATCAGGTCGGCTGCTGATCCAGGACCAGGGCGCACTGGACTTTGTGCTGGCAGCCCGAATCGAGGCCTGTGTAAAGCCGTTGGTTCAAACAGAAAATTTTTTTTTACCGGTTCTCATACCCCAAAACCGCTATGAATCATCCAAAAAGAGGATGCGTTTTTCACGCCTGTATCTGCCGGGGAATTCCCCCAAAATGATGATCAATGCCGGGGTTCACAAGCCCCATGCCGTTATACTGGACCTTGAAGATTCGGTGCTTGTTTCAAAAAAGCAAGAGGCTCGCCTGCTGGTCCGCAACGCATTGCGCCAGGTTGATTTCTACGGTGCCGAGCGGATGGTGCGAATCAATCAACTCCCTCAAGGACTGGAGGATTTGGAACATGTCGTCGCGCATTTCCCTCACGTCATATTGATTCCCAAGTGCGAGTCTGCCGAAGAGGTAAAGCAGGTCGATGAAAAGATAGGACGGATCAGGGAACAGGAGCATATCGAGAGGGAACTCTTTTTAATGCCGATTATCGAAAACAGTAAAGGGATTATCAATGCCTATGAAATCGCGACATCCTCAGACGCTATTATCGCACTGACCATTGGGCTTGAAGACTACGCTGCCGACCTTGGTGTCAAAAGGACGTTCGAAGGATCGGAATCCTTTTATGCCAGGAGCCATTTGATCTGCGTTTGCAAAGCCGCCGGAATTCAAGCGATCGATTCCGTGTTTTCCGACGTCGGCGACACAGATGGTTTAAGACAGACGAGTAAAGATTCCAAGGCTCTGGGGTTTGAAGGCATGGGGTGTATCCATCCGCGACAGATAGCGGTCATAAATGAATGCTTTGCACCGGATTCGGAAGAAATCGAAAAAGCAAAAAAAATTATCAAGGCTTTTGATGAGGCTACCCAGAAAGGCCTTGGGGTTGTGTCATTGGGCACAAAAATGATCGACCCACCCGTGGTCGAACGCGCCCGGCATGTTCTTGACCAGGCCATTTTGCTGGCTAAAATTTCAAAAGACTGGAGGTCGGTAAGTGAGTAACACGCAAACAGTGACCAATCACATCGGCCGTAGAGTGCCTATCGAAGTTAACGGTCAGGCTCAAATTCCCTACCAGGGAGTGGATAAATTTCGGCCCTCCGGACGTAAATACGGCCCACCCATAGCCACATGTGCCGATTATCCGCAGGACGGCAACAAGCTGCAGCCGGATTTGAAAGCGGCACTGATCAAAGCCGGTCTAAAGGATGGCATGACCATCTCAACCCATCATCATTTTCGCAATGGCGACCTGGTTGCCAACCGGATATTTGATATTGCGGCCGAGCTGGGCATCAAGGATCTCGTTTGGGCCCCGTCGGCATCGTTTCCTTGCCACAAGCCGATCATCAAACATTTGCAAAGCAATGCCATTCATCATATTGAGGGCAGCATGAACGGGGATCTCGGAAGATTCTGTTCGGAAGGAAACATGCGCGGGACCGGTGTCCTGCGATCACATGGCGGCCGCTACCAGGCCATCCAGGACGGCGAATTGAAAATTGACATAGCCGTCATCGCTGCGTCTGCAGCCGACAGCTTCGGAAATGCCAACGGGCTATATGGGCCGGCAGCCTGCGGTTTGCTTGGCTTTGCTTTGGCCGACTCCATGTATGCCGACAAAGTGATCGTTGTCACCGATAACCCGGTACCCTTTCCGTGCATCCCCTGGCAGATTCAGGGCAACAATGTTGATTTTACCGTGACCTTGGACCGGGTGGGGATTCCTGAGAAAATTATTTCAGGAACGACCCAGGTTACGAAAAGCCCCGACCGTTTGCTCTTGGCGGAGATGACGGCCAGATTCTGTGAAGAAGCCGGACTGTTTCATCCTGGTTTTTCGTTTCAGGCCGGAGCCGGCGGTACTGCACTGGCCATCGGGATTTATTTCGCTGAAGTCCTGAAACGAATGGGGTTCACATGCAGTTTTGCCCGTGGCGGAAGTAATAGATATCTGGTGCAGATGCTGGAAGCAGGGCTCACCGAATATATTCTGGACGGCCAGACGTTCGATCTCGAAGGCGTCCGTTCCATGCGCGAAAATCAAAACCATGTCAACACCAGCCCGTTTACGAGTTATAATTACCACGGCAAAGGTAATTTTGCCTCAATGCTCGATGTGGCTATTCTGGGCGCCACGGAGGTGGATATCAACTTTAACGGTAATGTGGTGACGCACTCGGACGGTTATTTGCTGCACGGGATCGGCGGCTGGCAAAACTGTCTTTTCGGAAAATGCGTCATTTTGCCGATTCCTCTTTTCAGAAACCGTATTCCTGTCATTCGGGAGTCGGTAACGACCTTGTGCGGTCCTGGAGAATTGATCGATGTTATTGTCACCGAACGGGGTATTGCGATCAATCCGAAACGTGAAGACCTGCTCGCTGCCGTCAAACATTCTTCTCTGCCGATTAAGCCGGTTGAAGAGCTAAAAGAGATTGCTGAAAGGATTTGCGGTAAACCGGCAGAACCTGAACTTGGTGATGAAATCGTGGCTGTCATCAAATGGGTGGATGGAACTGTTATCGACGCTGCCCGGCGCGTAAAGCATTAATTTCAACTCATTAATCCTTAATATTAAATCGCATGATCGGTCGGGTTTCTGAGCGGCGCGCGCATTCCTTAAATCCAACCTTCGTATAGGCCGAGGCCAGCCCTGTCCAGGCAAAGACATCCGGCATTTTGTCTTTTTTAGGCTCAACCGGATAGGCTTCGACGACCCCAG